>JACRCS010000768.1 GCA_016218905.1 Deltaproteobacteria bacterium | reverse complement strand
CGCCAGGGCGACGGGTGCGGTCATGCCCTGGGCGACCGTGTTGAGAGAGATGCTCTGCGAGGGCCGATCCGAGCCTCCTCCGGAGCTGCAGCCGACGAGGAGCGTCAGGGCCCCGATCACTACGGCGCTCGTGCGCATGGCAGACCTCCTTGTGAGCAGTTGTCAGTCAGTTGTCAGCTGATGACTGAAAACTGAAGACTGAGGTCGAGGCTAATTCAGGGACGAGCCGGGGCAACCTCGCTTTCCCGATTCGTTGCGGGCGCGGCTTCGGCGATCGAGATGGAGCAGATCCGGATTCACCGTTGGGGCGGCGTGGGGGCAGAGGTCGCGAGCTCGCTCGAAGCGAGTGAGATCGCCCTTGAAGTGGGAAGAGAATGCGTGTATATACACGCTTAGGCGGAGGCGGTCAGGATGGACTGGAAGGACATCGGCAGGAGCTGTGCCTGCTACAACATCCGGAAGGCGGCGCGGGCGGTCACGCAGTTCTACGACGCCGCGTTGCGACCGTCGGGCTTGCGCCTGAACCAGTTCAGCATCCTCATGTCCTTGAAGGTCCTCGGTCCCTCGAGTTTGGGTGCCCTGGCGGAGGCCACGGTAACGGACCGGACGACCATGACGCGGAACCTGCGGCCTCTGGAGAAGCAGGGTTTCGTCCGCTCCGAACCGGGGGCAGACCCGCGTTCACGGAGGATCGTGCTCACCGATGTCGGGGCGAGCGCCGTGGAAGCGGCCGTCCCTCTGTGGGAGGAGACCCAGAAGGCGGTGAAGGGGTCCGTCGGCGATGTGCAGATCGAGTCGCTCCTCTCGACGCTCCGCGACATCGTCCGGCTCACCCGGCGGCGGTGAGCCGTTCTCTTCGCGCTTATTCGTGTATATACACGTGTGCAGATACACCATCACGTCCGTCCAGGCAACCCACGACCGGAAGGAGATCCGAGATGGAGAAGGTCATCTACGAAAAGCGCAACCGTATCGCCTACATCACCCTCAATCGTCCGGACGCGCTCAACGCGCTCGACGACGAGCTGAACGGCGAGCTCTGGAGCGTCTGGGAGGACTTCGCCCGCGACGACGCCGTAGACGTCGGCATCCTCACGGGTGCGGGCAAGGCCTTCTGCTCCGGGGCGGACCTGAAGACCTTTATCCCCAAGTGGGAGAAGGCGAACATGCTCGACGTGCGCAGGAACGTTCCCACGGGCATCGGGGGTGGAATCACGCGGGGGCAGCACAGGATCGCGAAGCCGCTGATCGCGGCGGTGAACGGCCATGCCATCGGCGGAGGCTTCGAGCTCGCCCTCGCCTGTGACCTTCGCATCGCCTCGGAAAGGGCGAGGTTCGGCGTCTTCGAAGTGCGCTACGGGCTCCACCAGGGGGACGGGGGCCTCGTCCGGCTGATCGCGACGGCCGGACTCGCCACCGCGCTCGAGCTCACCCTCACCGGGCGAGAGGTGAGCGCGGAAGAGGCTTATCGGCTGCGGCTCGTCGCGAAGGTGGTTCCGGCGGAGGACCTCCTGGCGACCGCCGAGCAGTACGCCTTCATGATCCTGCGCAACAGTCAGCAGGCGATCCGGTCGGCCAAGGAGACGATGCTCGACGTGGTGGGGCGCACCCTCGACGACGCGCTCCGGATCGAGACGCTGAACGCCTACTCGAGCCTGGGAGACTTCGTGGAGGCCCGGGAGCGGTTGGCGCAGTTCTACGGGAAGGGGAGGTAGGGCAGGTCTCGGTCTTCGGTTATCGGTTTTCGGTCATCGGTACCATTCATCAGTCTTCTCTGGCCTGCGCCATCGATCTTTCGGGCCCGACAACCGAGAACCGATGACCGACAACCGAAAACCGCCTCTTACGCCCGTTCGGCGTAGTCCTTACGGATGACCGCGGCCCAGGCTTCGATCGCCTTCCAGTCTCGGAAATCTCCCGTGGGCACCTTCAGGGCCTTCAGGAGCATCCGCTCGATGAACGAGAACCGCTCGGGAAAGTTCCACCCGGCGAAGAGCCCGAGGGAGATCGGCCGGACCCCCGTCTCCCGAATGAGCTCGTCCGTGTACCCGCGGACCTCGTCGGCGTTGGCGGGGTTCCGAATCCGCAGCCCTACCGTATAGAAGGAGACCGGCATCACGCGGAGCAGGACCGCGTGGTCGGCAACCCAGCTGCGCACGGGTTCGTGCCACTTGCCCACCCGGACCCCACTTCCCACCACGACGCCCCGCTGATCCGGTCTGACGACCGCACTCTCGGCGGCCGCGAGGTCCACTGCTACCCCGGATTTCGCCAGGCTCGTGGCGATCCGTTCGGCTACCCCCCGCGTGCAGCCGGTCTTGGTCCCGTAGACGACGAGGACCCGGCCCCCGCCGAGGCCGTCCGGCAGTTCCAGGGGGGCCTCCGCCGCCCGGGCCGACCGCCCCTCCTGCCAGATGCCGCCGGCCGCCGCGGCCGCGAACACGACTCCCGCCTTTTCCAGGAAACTTCGACGCGTCACCCGCTTCCCCTCCTCTGTTCCTCGCCTCGTTGGCGCCCCAGGGGACCTTTCACGAGACAACGGTAGCTGCGAGGGCTGTGAAGTGGCAGCCGCATCCCGCCCTTTCCTCGGGAGATGCTCAGTAGTTATAGCTCGACTGGGCTCAAAGTCCAAAGGGAGTGATGAGCCGAGAGCTCAGCCGCCTCCTCCGAGCACCCGGTAGAGCGTCACGAGGTCGGCCACCCGGGCGAGCCGGACGGCGATGAGGTTCTGTTGGGCCGCGTAGAGGGAGCGCTGCGCGTCGAGGACCGCCAGGTAACTCTCGATGCCGTTTCGGTAGCGTGCCTCGGAGAGGCGGTGGGTGACGGCTGCCGCCTCGACCAGGGCCTCCTGCGCGGAGAGCTGTTCGCCGACGGTCCCCCACTGCGCCAGGGCGTCGGAGACTTCCCGGAACGCGCCTTGGATCGCCTTCTCGTACTGCGCGAGGAGGAGCTCGCGGTCGACCTTGGCCACGTCGAGGTTCGCCCGGTTCGCACCGCCGGCGAAGACCGGGACCGTGAGTTGGGGGGAGAACGCCCAGGTTGCGGCGCCGTCTTTGAAGAGGCCCGAGAGCTCGGCGCTCCCGAGCCCGACCGACGTGGTGAGGGCGATCCGAGGGAAGAACGCGGCCCGGGCGGCTCCGATATTCGCGTTCGCGGCCTGGAGCAGGTACTCCGCCTGGCGGATGTCGGGGCGGCGCTGGAGCACCTCCGAGGGGACGCCGGGGGAGAGATCCTTCAGGCCGCTCACCGGGCCGAGCCCCCCGGGCAGGAGCTCCGGCGGGACCTGCGTTCCCACCAGGAGGTCGAGGGCGTTGCGGTCCTGGGCCACCTGTGCGGTGAAGCGCGCGATGTCGACCCGCGCGGTCTCCACGCTCGTCTGGGACTGGCGCAGGTCGAGCTCGGAGGTGACGCCGAGCTCGAAGCGCCGCTTCGTAAGGCCGTAGGAGGCCTCCTGGGTCGCGAGCGTCTCCCGGGCGAGCGCGTGCCGCCCGAGGTCTGCGCCGAGGGCGAGGTATCGGTTCGCGATCTCGGCCACGAGGCTGATCTGGGCGGCGCGCCGGGCCTCTTCGGTTGCGAAGTACTGGTGGAGCGCCCGGTCCTTGAGGCTCCGGATCCGGCCGAAGAAGTCGAGCTCGTAGGCAGTCAGGCCGACGGCGAGGCTCTTCTGGTGGGAGATCGTCGCCTGCCGCGTGGGCGAGAGCTCCTCCGGAACCCGCTGCGCGCTCGCCGCGGCCGAAGCGTTCACCTCCGGCAGAAGCTCCGCTCTCTGGATCCGGTACTGCGCCCGAGACCGCTCGACATTGAGGGCGGCGATCCGCAGGTCCCGGTTCTGCCCGAGCGCGAGCCCGACGAGCCTGCGGAGCCTCTCGTCGACGAGGAACTCCTGCCAGCCGATGTCGGCCGCGACCGGGGCACCCGGCTCCGGAGCCTTGTACGCGGGTCCGGTCGG
>JACRCS010000766.1 GCA_016218905.1 Deltaproteobacteria bacterium | reverse complement strand
GCCCTCAAGTCGTGGGCCACGGAGTACGAGAACGTCTGCATCTCGGCGTTGGATGCCACCAGCGCTGCCGTCCTCTCCGCGACGCGCCGTTCGAGCGTGTCGTTCAGCCGCCGGATCCCTTCCTCGGCCCGCGCACGCTCGGCCTCGGCGCGCTTGCGCCGGGTGATGTCCCGGACGTGCATGCGGAGAAGGCCGGAAACGGGGACGTACGAGATGTGCTGCTCGTACGTCGCGTCCGCGAGCCGGACCTCGCGGACGAGCTCCTGTTCAGAGCCGGTGCAAAGCTCGCGGAAGAGCTCCTCGACGCCCTCGAGCAGAGGAGAGTGACCCTCTCCATTCAGACCCGGGAAGAGTCTCTCGGCGGCGGGATTGAGGTACGTCACGCCTCCGCCCGAGTCCACCTCGATGATGGGGCTCGGGTCCAGCCGAGGATAGGAAGCCAGGCGGAGGATCTCTCCCCGCGCCTGCTGCCTTTCGACGGCGTGCTCGATGTCGCGCAAGAGGTCCTCCATCCGGTACGGCTTGAGCAGGTACGAAAACGCCCCTTTTCGGGTCGCTTCGATGGCGGTGTCCATCGAGGCGTAGGCCGTCAGAATGATCGTTTCCGTCAGCCGCGAGACGGCCCTGGCTCTTTCCATGACCTCCAGGCCGGGCATGTCCGGCAGCCTGAGGTCTATCAGCGCGACGCTGACCAGCCCGTCTCGCAGGGAGGTGATCGCCTCGGCTCCGGTTCCGGCGGTCACGACCTCGAAGCCCCTCGCTTCCAGAGTCTCGGCGACCGTCTTCCGTAGCTTCGGGTCGTCATCGACCACGAGGATCCTGGCCCTCTCGCTCTCGACACAACGGCGGGATGCCTCTTCGATTCGCTCGATTCCGCACGGGGGCAGGATTCGTCTCGTCATTGGTCATACCCCCCCGAGGACGTTCTTCAGCTTCGCGAGGCGGATCTCCTCGATCACCCGGAAGAGGTCGTCGGCCTCGAACGGCGTGAAGATACAAGTGTAGGCACCGATCCGGAGGGCCGACGCGATGGAGCCGGCCATCTCCTGGCGATAGCCGGTTACCAGGATCACCGGTTTGTCGGGGTATCTGGCGCGGATTCGCTGGAGAACGTCGGCCCCGTTCACGGCCCCGAGGTTCAGGTCGAGGACGACGACGAGCCGATACTCTCGTTCCAGGTCCTCCAGCACCCTTCGAGGCTCGCACTCCGTCTCGACGCGGAATCCTCGGAGAGACAGCACGTCCTTCAGCGTCCGGCAGAACTTCGGATCGTCGTCCACGACCAGGATGCTCTCCTCCTTCCGAAGGAGGCCCAGGAACGTGAGGACCATCTGGAAGTTGATCGGCTTGGCCAGGACCGCATAGGCGCCCGACTTCTTCGCGTCCTCCGTAACCTCCTCTGTCGCGTAGGCGCTCACGAGGACGACCGGCAGGGACGGGGCGAGGGCGTTCATCCGCTTCATCGCCTCGACGCCGCCGATACCCGGCATTCTGATGTCCATCATCACGCAGTCGGGAGGGGCCGTCTGCACGACCTTCAGCCCCTCCTCGCCGGAGTAGGCGGCGATCGCCTCGTGGCCCTTGATCCGCAGGATGTCGCACGTCGTCCGGACGATCCGTCGATCGTCGTCCACTACGAGGACCCTCATCGCCACCTCTGCTCGTCTCGATCGCCCCGATTCGACATCGACATTCCTCACGCCGGTCCCACAGCCGAGACCGAGGCCGGGAGGGTCACGGTGAACGTCGCTCCTTCGCCAGGCTCGCTTGCGAAGCAAACCCTCCCCCCGTTTGCCCGAGTCAGGTTCTTTACGACCACCAAGCCGAGCCCGATACCACGGGCCTTCGTCGTGAACAGCGGCTGGAACAGCCGCGAGAGATGCTCGGGCGGGATGCCGCCGCCGCTGTCCTTGACGCGAACGGACACTGTCTTCGACGACGGGTCCTCGGCTGCGCGGATCTCCAGGGTGCCGCCGAGCGGCATCGCGTCGACGCTGTTCGAGACGAGGTTCCGGAACACCTGCGTCATCTGCAGCGGATCCACCCTTGCTCGGGACAGGGTCGCCGGAACCTCGACCCGGACGGTCACCGCCGAGGGGATACGGCATTGCCTCACCGTCTGGGCGAGAAGCTCCCTGAGATCGACGTCGTTCTCCCGGGGGCGTGGAGTCCTCACCGAGTCCAGCAGGTCGGCGACGATTCGGTCGGCGGTCGCGATCTCGTCCCGGATGATGCCGAGGTACTCCGCCGTCGTGGCGTCGACCTGAGGCAGAGCGGCCTCGAGGTAGTAGACGGCGTTGTTCATCACCCCGAGCGGGTTCCGCAGCTCGTGCCCGACGCTCGCCGCCACCTGGCCCAGAACGGCGAGTCTCTCCTTCAGGACGAGCTCCTGCTGAGCCTCGAGCAGCTGCCTCGTCCGCTCCTCGACCCTCTCCTCCAGCCTCTCGTTCAGAAGGCCGATCCTCGCCTCCATCCGCTTCCGCTCGACGATCTCCTCCCGAAGACGCCTCAGCGCGGCCTCGAGGCCTCGCATGTTCACGAAGGTCAGGAACCCGACCGTGGAGACGAGCATGATCAGGACGAAGGACACCTGGAGGATCTCGCGCGCCCCACCGAACGTCAGGCGTGGGGCATAGAGCCCGAGGCGCGAGAGGAGAAGGAGGAGAAGGAAGTAGCCCGCCACGGCCCACGTCATTCGCAGCGCGTGAACGGGAGACAGCAAGGTCCCAGCGATCGCAATGGTCCAGATGTAGAGCGTCCAGACGGGCGAGTAGACCCCGTCGAAGAGCCAGACCGCGCCGCTGGTGAGCACGAGGTTGATCGCGACGTAGGCCACCACCGTCTGCCGGATCCGGCCATGCCG
>JACRCS010000765.1 GCA_016218905.1 Deltaproteobacteria bacterium | reverse complement strand
GCGTCCCTTCACCACGAATCGCGCGGAGCGGACCACCGCGCCCAGGCTCTCCGAGGCCGGCGCGTTCCTGAGCGCGAAGTCGTTCGCGTCCATCCCGCGCGGGAAGAGGACGCGGTAGACGTCGAGCCCCGCCGCCGCCAGGCGCGGCGCCAGCGCGGCCGCGGCCTGGTCGCCGGCGTCGTCGCGGTCGTAGGCCACGAGGACCTTCTCCGTGCCGTACTTCGCGAAGGCCGCCAGGTGGTCCTCGGTGAAGCCCGAGACGCCGTAGCTCGTCGTGACGTTGCGGTGGCCGGCGCACCAGAAGGTGAGGGCGTCGATCAGCGCCTCGCAGAGGATGACTTCCTTGGCGGCCGCGAGCACCTGGACGTTGAAGACGCCGCGGTGCGGGCCCGGCAGGTAGAGGTGGTACGCCGTCCCCGGCCGCAGATCGTCACGGATCTTCCTGCCGTAGATCCCGGCGACGTCGCCCTCCTCGCTGAAGACCGGGACGACGAGGGAGCCCGAGAAGTGCTCGTGCCCGGTGCCGCGGAAGATGCCGAGCTTCTGAAGCCTCAGCCGGATCTCCTGCCCCGACTTCCAGCCCATGCCCGGGAGCCGGTAGCCGAGGGTGCGGTTGGCGTAGCCGAGCATGAAGCGGTCGATCACCTCGCTCGAGCGAAGGCCGCGGCTCTCGAGATACGCCAGCGCCTCCGGGCTCTGCTTGAGGACGTCGTTGTAGTAGCCGACGACTTGCAGCATCACGGCGCGGTCGTCGGCGCCGAGATCGAGAGGCGAGGCCAGGCGCGGCACCGTCGAGCGCTTCGGCGGCGGGCCGGCCGGCCTGACGGGGAAGGATGCCTCCGGGAAGAACTCGGAGCGGAGGATCTCGACGGCGTGGCGGAAGCTGAGCCCTTCGGACTTCATCACCCAGTCGATCGTCGAGCCGCCCGTCTGGCAGGCCCCGAGGCAGTGCCAGAGATTCTTCGTCGGCGTGATCACGAGCGAGGGCTCGTGGTCCTCGTGCAGCGGGCAGAGGCCGAGGAGGTTGTCCCCGTGCTTCTTCAGCTCGACACCCCGCCTCTCGACCAGAGTCACGAGGGAGACGTCCTGCTTGATTCGGTCCAGGAGGTCGTCGGGAATTCGCGGCATCGGTCACCTCCTCGCCGAGCCTCTTCGCGAAGGACCCTGTCAAGAGGGTCGGAGTCTAGAACTGGCCCGGTCTTCGGCGTTGCCGATGATGTACGTTTCATGTAACACTCGTCAAGTGCTATCCCGATCACCGCCAGAGCTCGTCCATACACTCGCCTTCATGGGAGCGAAGAAGCCCACCACCGGCAGCGAGGAGTCACTGGGGGACCGCATCCGACGCTACCGCCAGCTGCGTGGCCTCACTCAAGCCGAGCTCGCCCGCCAGGTCGGAATCTCTCGCCGGATGATGGCGTACTACGAGATCCAAGGCGGGGAGCCGCGACCGGAGCTGCTCACCCGTTTCTCCGAGACCCTGGACATCTCACTGGACGCACTCACCGGCCGCAAGCCAGCTCCGCACGGACCGGCCTCACAACAGAAGGTCGACTTCCACCTGTGGCGCCGGCTCCGCCGGCTGCAGGAGCTTCCGCCTCACGATCGCAAGGCGATCCTAAAGATGATCGACGCGATGGCCGACCGCGTCCGCAAGACGGGCTAACGGCGAGTTCAACCCGTTATCGGAAAACCGGCATGCCGATCTTCTCCAGGCGAGTCCTGCAGCGTCTGATCGACGAAAACCACCGCTTCCTAGAGCAGGGCCACATAGAAAGGCATGTGAAGAGACTCAATGAAGAGAGTGACCTCCACAGCATGTCTCATGAGTGGGAGGTCGCAATACTGAATGCCCTGGGGAAAGTAGGTCAGCTCGCGCACGAAAAGACAACTTCGCGCAGGGCCTCAGCGCCAGACGTTCGTCTGAAACTCCCTTCAGGCACCGAGTTCGTCGCCGACATAACCGCCATCTCGGACGTGAGCCTGGAGAAACTCAACCCGGTCGACAAGTTTGCGGATGAGATTTATCAGGAGTTCAGGCGCCAGGGTCTGCCGGCGGGACGGCTCTCCATTCGTGTCGAAGGTCGGCTGGAAGGGAAACGTCCTAACCAGAAAATGCGCCTCGCATTGCCGGCCGATGATGCGATCCCCACAATAGTTCAGACAGGGCTTCGCCCATTAGTCGATGCGGTTCGCGCCAATCCCGAGCAACCCGCTATCCTCGTAATCGCGGAGGGGACAGTCGACGTCAAGCTCGAGTACAACCCGCATGGACCAGCCGGCCTCTCTCATCCGAGCTACACGGTTCCCTACTCCCTCACCTCTAATCCCCTCTACAACCGCCTCGTAGACAAGGCCACCACACTTCGAAAGAGCGGTTTCCGGGGCACGAAGGGGATCATCCTCTGCGATAGCGATTGCGATTCCCTCGGGGAGCCACACGGTTACCACCAGCACTTCAGCAGAAACCAGATCCTGACAGCCTTCTTCGGGGAGTACAGATTCATATCCTTCGTGTGGAT
>JACRCS010000762.1 GCA_016218905.1 Deltaproteobacteria bacterium | reverse complement strand
TCCCTACGAACTCCACCCGATCGGCTAAGACCGCGGGAAGGAGGCCGAGGTTGACCAGGCTCTTCGTACGAAGGTGGTAGCCGAAGGATCCGGCCACGAGGACGCGGTCCACGTCCGGGGCGTCGAGCCCCTCCGCCTCGAGGAGGAGCTCGATTCCGGCCCTCACGGCGCCCTTGGCGAGCTGAACCTGCCGCACGTCCTTCTGTGGCAGCACGATCGGTCCCGTCACGTGGAAGAGGGGCCTGCCCTCCCGCTCGCCGAACCGCTCCCGGAGCGCACGGATCGGGCGCCGGTTGGGCTTGGCGAACCGGCCGTTTCGATCGAGGGCGCCGTGGGCGGCGAGTTCGCCGACGAGGTCGACGAGGCCGCTCCCGCAGAGCCCGGCCGGCTCTGCGGCCCCGATCGTCTTCCAGGAGACACCCTCCTCGGAGACCTCGAAGCGCTCCACCGCACCCGCGGTGGCCCGCATCCCACACTCGATGTTCATCCCCTCGAAGGCCGGCCCCGCCGCCGTGGAGGTCGCGGTGAGCTCGCCCTCGACGGCCAGCACCATCTCGCCGTTCGTGCCGACGTCCACGAAGAGCGTGGTCCCGCTGCGGCGGTGGAGCGAGGTCGCGAGGATGCCGGAGGTGATGTCCGCGCCTACGTACGCCGAGAGGATGGGAGGCAGGTAGACGAGCCCGGCGGGGGCGATCCGCAGGCCCAGCTCCCTCGCGGCGACGAAGGTCCCCCCTTCGAGCGCGGGCGTGTAGGGATACTTGCCCAGGGAGCGGGGGTCGGCGCCGACGGCCAGGTGGAGCATCGTCGTATTCCCCGAGAAGACCGCCTCGTAGACGAGTTCCCTTCGGACGCCCGCTTGGGCCGTAAGGCAAGTGGTCAGGCGGTTCGCTTCGCGGAGGAGCTCTCGCTGGAGCACGCCGAGTCCCTCCGGTTCCGAGCCGAGCTGGATCCGGGACAACACGTCCTGGGCGTGGAGCGCCTGCGGGTTGAGGGCGGAAGCCGAGCCGAGCTCGAGGCCGGAGCAGAGGTCCACGAGGGAGGCGACGAGGGTCGTGGTGCCGATGTCGACGACGAGGCCGTAGAGCTCCTCCGACGTGTCCCACGGCTCCCGCGCGATCACCTCCGGCCCGGCGAAGACGCGGGTCTCGCCCCACGCGGGGTCGAATTCCTTCCGGATCCAGGGAGAGACGTCGACCTCGGGGCGGGTGCCGTCGCTCAGGATCCGAAGCCCTTCCTCCCGGCCTTCGGGGACTTCGACCGTCACGTCCGCCCGCACCTCCGCGTGGCAGGCCAGCGCCCAACCCCGTTCGGCGTCGCTCTCCGGAAGCGGGTGGGAGCCGACCCGGCGCAGGTTCCCCGGCGCGTCCACCCGGACCCTGCACTTTCCGCAGGTGCCGGTCCCGTTGCACGGCGACTCGAGGAGCACGCCCGCCTGGCGCGCGGCTGCCAGGAGCGTCGTGCCGGCCGAGACCTCGACGGTGAGCGGGGTTCCCTTTGCCGGGCTGCCGAAACGCACCATGGGCATCCTCAAGCCTCCTTTACCGCTGCCGTCAGGGCCGCCACGTTGGCGAGGGCGGTCGACGTGGAGAGACCGCAGGCGGGCGAGATGATGTCGACGCCGTCCCGCACCAGCTCCCGAGCCCGCTTCGCCACCTTCTCCGGCGCGCCCGACTGGACCAGGTAGGTGCTCACGTTCCCCATCGTCGTGAGCTGAGGGTACTCCGCCTTGAGCCCACGCAGGCTGACGAGCGCGTCGGTGGAGAGAGCGTCGGAGCGCAGTCGCGGCAGGAGGGGCTTCACGCCGCTCAGATCACCGCAGATGTGCACGATGATCGGCGCGCCGAGCGCGTGGATCCGGTCGATGAGATCGTTCAGGTACCGGACCGCGTAGGCCTCGAACATCTTGGGTCCCAGGATCTCGCCGGTGGCGGTCGGATCGCCCACGGCGACGACCGTGGCCCCCGCCTCGAGCACCGCCCGGGCGAAACCGGCCAGGAGTTCGGTGACGTAGGCGAGCACGCGGTGGGCATTGTCCGGATCCTTCCGGAGCTCCTTCAGGAAGGTCAGCGGGTCGACGATGGAAGCGGCCGTGCTGACGGGACCCGTGAGGCTCGCGATCACCGGCAGCTCGGGACGTCCGGAGGCGAGCCGCTCCGCCGCCGCCGCCACCGTCGGGATGCGGCCGGAGCGCACGAGGGCGTGTACGTCCCGAAACTCTACCTTCGCCACCGAAGGGAAGACCTCCCGGGCGATCTTCGGCTCGCACGCAAGGCTCCCGTACTCGATCTCGCTCCCCAGGAGCTCGGCCTCGACGGTCATGCAGAAGGGAAGGCCCAGGTTCTCGAAGCCGGTCGCATCGGTGACCTCGCCGGCCAGGGCGGCCATGAGGCCGTCGTCGAAGTGGGCCTCGGGCAGCGTGTGACCGGTCCGCTCCATCACTTCGACGATGGCTGCGTTCATCATGCCGCCGGTGCAGATCACCGGAGGCCGATCCACCGGCTCCTTGCGGAGGACGCGCAGCAAGCGCTCCTTGGGGGTCATCTGGGCTCTTCCCGTCCAGAACGCCTCGCCCGGCCGACGACCGGCGTGAGCTCGTGGCTTCGCATCACGCCGCCTCCGCCGCCTGCACGAGGAGCCGCTGGACGAGCCGCACGGCCTCCGCGGCGTTAGGGGCGTAGCCGTCGGCCCCGATCCGGTCCGCGAACCCCTGGGAGACGGGCCCACCGCCCACGATGACCTGAAAGCGGTCGCGGAGCCCCTCAGCCCGGAGGAGCCGGATCACCTCCGCCATGGCCTCCATGGTCGTCGTCATGAGCGTGGAAAGGGCGACAAGGTCCGCGCCCTCCACCACGGCGGTTTCGACGAAGCGTCCGGGTGGGACGTCCCGCCCGAGGTCGATGACCTCGAAGCCGGAAGCATCGAGCATGATTCGGACCAGGTTCTTCCCGATGTCGTGGGTGTCGCCCTGCACGACCCCGATCAGCACCTTCCGCTTGGCCTGGCGGCCCTCGCGCCGCAGGTGGGGCTGAAGGATGCGGAGGCCAGCGTACATGGCGTCGGAGCAGAGGAGGAGCTCGGGGATGAAGTACTCCTCCTCCTCGAAGAGGCGACTCGCCCGCATCATTCCGTGCACGAGGCCGCGGTCGATGGCGTCGTAGGCGTCCACCGACTCGGCGACGGCCCGCTCGGCGAGGGCGGTCGCCCGCTCCTCGTCCATCTCCAGCACGGCGTCGGAAAGCTCCTGAAAGATCCCTTCGACTTCGGCCATGGCGGTCTCCTTCCACGCAGGAATGACGGCACGCGTGCGCTCATGCGCACGCAGGTCTGCGTCGTCCGAGAGAGGAGTGCCGAAGGACTTTCCAGGGAGGGACGGCAAAAGAAGACCGGAGATCCCTCCTGGAACCGCGCTCGGCAGCTCCGGGAACCTCCGGTTGTCCGGTTGGTTCGCAGCTCGACTGCAGGCTCAGTCGCCGGCCGGGAACCGGGACTGCGTTGACCTGCGGGATTGCGTATAGCCCAGCCACTCCATTTAGTCAATCGGGAAAGTAGAGTGACTGGGTCACCGCAGACGCGTACCTCCGGTGTTCCGGGTCCGACGCAGGAGGAGCGTCTTCTCCGGGGGTTGGCGGTTCCGCAGAAGAACGGTACTGGGCTGACCCCATGACGCCTACACCAGGAGAGCAGGCCCATCCGGCGGCCCGAGACGACCGGGCGCAGAGAGCCGAACCCAAAGCCCCTGCCGGCGCCATCTTCCGAGTATTCCTCCGCCTCGGGCTGACGTCCTTCGGTGGGCCGATCGCGCACCTCGGCTACTTCCGCGAGGAGTTCGTCGGACGGCGGAAGTGGCTGGATGACGAGGCGTACGGCGACCTGGTTGCGCTCTGCCAGTTCCTGCCCGGACCGGCGAGCAATCAGGTGGGGATCGCGGTGGGACTCTCTCGAGGCGGACTCCCCGGCGCGCTCGCCGCCTGGGCCGGGTTCACGCTGCCGTCCGCCGTGGCGCTCGTGCTCTTCGGCCTCGGGCTTTCGTACCTCAGCGGCGGGGCCGGAGCCGGCTGGCTGCACGGACTGAAGGTCGTCGCCGTGGCCGTCTTCTTGCCTTCGTTCCTGCTGATCGTGGGGACGGTTGCCGTTCTGGGGGCGGCTGCGGCGCTATGACTCCATGCAGACCGCGATGCTGGGGAGCCTCGCGCGGGCGCGCCGCGACGCGGGCGGAGTTCCGGAGCCTGGCCCGCCATGCTGAGCTCGGTCGGTCGTTCGGCGGTGGACCGAGACGAAGTGGACCGCTGGCCGAACCCTAGATCCCTGTTGCCAGAAAGATCGGCTCTCCGGCTTCCTCGAGCTCCTCGAGCGCCGCAGCTTCGTTGGGCCTGAGGAGGCGCTGGACCCGACCGTCGGGCCAACGCACCTCCCACAGGGCGCCTTTCGTGCTGTACGACTCGAGGGACAAACTGCCCAGGCGTCGGGCAAGGGCGTAGGGGAGCTCCACCTGGATGGCCGCCTTGGGGCAGGCCTTGACGCAGGCGTAGCAGTCCCAGCACTCAGCCGGGCACCGCACGACGGCCCGGTCCGTCTCGTAGTCCTTGGTGATCACGTCGCCGGGGCAGGCGCGCATGCACGCTGGATCAGCGGCGCCGCGGCAGCCGTCACAGAGGTGGCGGTCGACTCGTGCGGGCACGGCTCAGCTCCTCGGCCCCGTGTCCTGCAGGGGCCGGGTGAAGACGTGGAAGTTTCCGTTCTCCATGCGGGAGTTGACGAAGCAGGCCCAGCGGTCGTCCGTGTCCGGGTAGTCGACGCGGGTCTGGTACCCGGGCCAACGCGTCTCGAGCCGGGTGGCGAGGTGGGCCACGAGCGCGCGGGCCGTGAGGACCCGGTCCCTGAGCTCGGTTGCGAGCAAGAGGCCGTGGAGGTCGTTCACCCCGAGCTCGGTCAGGTCGCCCTCGAGCGCCTCGAGCTCTCGAGCCGCAACCTCGAGCCGCCGGCCGTGGAGCTCGTAGAAGGTCGAGATGCCTCCGGCGTACTCGTCCATGACGGTCTGTAGGCGCTCCGTGGCCTCTTCCGGCCGAAGGCGGCCGGGATGAACCAGAGCCTCCCCGACCTTGGCGCCCAACGCACTCGCCCAACTCCGATCCACATCGGCGGCTTCGGGAAGCGCCCCCGTCGCGAGGTCCGAGAGAGCCGAGCGCGCCGCGCGAAAGCCTTCCACCCAGGCCCCGCTCACGTATTTTTTGGGAGCGCCGCCGGCCACGTCCCCCGCCGCGTAGAGGCCGGCGATCGTCGATCGGCGCCCCGCGTCGACCCAGAGCCCGCTCGCGGTGTGCCCCCCGAGAAGGTAGGGCCCGC
>JACRCS010000761.1 GCA_016218905.1 Deltaproteobacteria bacterium | reverse complement strand
CTCGAGGCCGCCGAGATCGTCCCGGTGCTCGGGACGATGGAGGAGCCGGATGGCTGGCGCGCCTACGCCGAGCGATGCTCCGTCCTCGTCCACTGCGCCGTCGACACCTCCGAGAAGTCGTGGGACCTCCACCGCGCCGCCCTCGGCGCGCTGCGCGATGCCGGGCGAGACCGCATCGGGCGTGTCCTCCTCTCGACGAGCGGAGTCTGGGTCTACGGCGACACGGGCGAGGAGGCCGTCGACGAGTCCTCGCCGATCGACCCGCCCACGTTCGTGGCGCCACGCCCCGCGGTCGACGCGGCCGTCCTCTCCTGGAACGGCGGAGGCTTCCGGACGCTCGTGATCCGTCCCGGATGTGTCTACGGCGGCTCGGGGAGCCTGACGGCCCGCTGGTTCGAGAGCGCCGAAAAGGGCGGCGCCGCACGGGTCGTGGGCGACGGCAGGAATCGCTGGGCGATGGTGCACCGCGACGACCTGGCGGACCTCTACGTGAGAGCAGCCGAGTCCGGCCTCGGGGGCGAGGTCCTCAACGCGACCGACCGGAGCCGAGCCACGGTGAACGAGTGCGCCGCAGCGGCCAGCTTCGCCGCCGGCGCCGAAGGACGTGTCGAGCACGTCCCGGTGGAGCAGGCCGTCGCGTCGATGGGCCCCTTCGCCACGTGCCTCGCGCTCAACCAGCACGTCGACTCCTGGAAGGCCGTCCACCGGCTGGGGTGGACCCCACGGCACGGCGGCTTCGTCGACGCGGCGCCGCGGCTCCACGCCGCTTGGAAGGCGGCGACGGCGCCGGCCGGTTGACGGGACCGGAGCTTCCGGGTCATTCGGAGGTCCGCCGGGGCCGTACAATGCGCGACACGGATCCGAGTTGAGCGTCCTTCTCAGACCCCCCGAATTCGACCACTTCGCAGTCTCCCGCGTCCTCGGGGAGGGCGGGATGGGGATCGTCTTCCTCGCGGAGGACCGCCGGACGCACCTTCCCGTCGCGGCCAAGGTGATGTCGCGGAGCCTCGCGGACCCCGAGCTCCAGGCCAGGTTCATGAAGGAGAACCAGATCCTGGCCTCGCTGAACCACCGGAACATCGTCCGCTGCTACGAGATCACCCGCTCGCGCGAGGGACTGCCGACGATCGTCATGGAGTATCTCAAAGGCGTCGACTTCGGCGCCTTCGAGGGGAGGCCGTTCCCCGAGCTCTTGCCGCTCATGGTGCAGGCCGCGATGGGCCTCGCCTACCTCAAGGAACGGAACATCCTTCATCGCGACCTCTCGCCCAACAACATTTTCGTCACGATCCAGGACGACCGCCGCCTCGTGAAGATCCTCGATTTCGGCGTCGCAAAGGTCCTCCAGGAGGGGAGCGGCGGCGAGCTGACGCAGACGGGCGAGTTCCTCGGCAAGCTCGCCTACGCCTCGCACGAGCTCCTCACGTTCGGACAGATCGACTTCCGGAGCGACATCTACTCCCTCGGCGTCATCTTCTTTCGCCTCCTGACGAAACGCCGTCCGATCAACGTCCAGAACTCGAGGAACTACCTCGAGTGGGTCATGGCGCAGGAAAACCGCGCCCCGATCGACTTCGCGGTGCCCGAGGAATGCCCGCCGATCCCCCCCACGCTCCAGGCGCTCGTCTCGAAGATGCTCGCCAAGAAGTCCGACGACCGGCCGCAGGGCTACGAGGAGATCATCGACGCCCTCGTCGCGGCACAGGGACAGGCAGAGGCCGCGGGCCTCATGCCTGACCCGGAGGCAGTCTCGTCGCTCCCTTCCACGGAGACGCGAAAGTCCGTTTCGGGCTCGCCGGCCGGGCCCGGTGCGACGCCTTCGCCCTCGGGGAGCAGGCTCGAGTCGGCGACGGGCGCGACCGGGCTTCTCGACGAGGGGGCTTTCCCGTTCACCGAGGCAGAGACGAAGGCGCCGTCCTCCGCGTCGCGCGTCGGGACGGACGCCATGAGGGTCGTCGCGTCCGCGGGAGCCCAGGCGATCCACGCGGCCCCGCCGAGCCGAGGCGCCACCTCCGCCTCCGCCTCCCAGGTGCCCGACTGGCTCGAGCAGGCCGGCTACGACGAGCAGATCCAGGTCCTCACCGACAGCCGGCAGGGAATCTCCCGATCCCCGGTGCACCCGGTGCTCGGCAGCGAGCCCCGCTCGAGGTCCGTGAAGCGCGACGCCGAGTCAATCCTCCTGAAGCAGCGCGCGGAGTCGGCGCGGAAGCGCAAGGCCGTCTCCATCACGGCCCTCGTCCTGACGGTCCTCGGCGGAGGCGCCTGGGCGGGATGGGAGTTCTACGTCAAGCCGAACCTGCCATCCTCATCCGCGGGAGCGGCCACCGCCTATCCGCCCGCGGCGCTCCCCCTTCCCGACCGCCTCCCGTCCGGTTCCGGAGCGGAGGCCTCTCTTCCGACACCGGTTCCCGATCCGAGGAAGCCAGCCAGCCGGACCGCCAAGCTCGGTCCGGAGGAACGGCGCCTCGTCGACTCGAACGTCCGCGGCTTCTTCTCCTCCGGCGACAACGGCCTGATCGTCGTCGTCTGGTTCCGGAAGCCTGTCAACGTCTCCGGTTTCCAGAGCGCGCGGATCGTCGGTGCGACCGACGAAGCGGGCCGGGCCCTGCCGGCTCTCACGAACGTCGACGCCGAGCTTCGCCAGACCTCGGAGGACCCGACGGGGGCCATGCGAATCCGGCTCTTCGTTCCCGGAAACGCGGCCGCCGAAGCCGCGGGTTCGCTCCGGTCGATATCTCTCGGGATCGGCCCCGCGACGATACGCGCGAAGTTCGACAAAGCGCTCTTCTCCTCGAGGTAGGGAGAGGCCAGGCCGTCTCGTCCCGGCCTCCGCCGCGAGGGGCGAGGACTCTCGGAGCTGAACCCCAGTCCTTTCGAGCGGGCGAGGCGCATCGCTTCTCGGGCCCCTGAGGCGCCCTGCGGGCTCTACACTCTGCCGGAGGAACGTTCGAAACCGTGCCGCTGTGCCGCATAGAGATCGAGG
>JACRCS010000738.1 GCA_016218905.1 Deltaproteobacteria bacterium | reverse complement strand
CTGGTTTTCATCGCTTTTTCGGTCATGGAGACGACGTGGGCCATGTCATTGCCATCCGCTTCAAACACGTCAAACCCAAATGCCTTGAATTTGTCGGCCAATGGGTCCAACGGAAGCACCACGTGGCCGTAGCCGTCGATCTGAAGGGCCGTCGGGTCGCCACCCGAGAGGGGCGCTCGTACCCCTACGAGCACCTCCTCTCGAGCCTCCCGCTTCCCGACCTCTGCCGCATGTCTTCGGACCGGGAGCTCGCGGCGTACGCCGACCGCCTCACCTGGGGGGCGACGCTCTGCTTGAACCTGGGGATCCGCGGCGCGGTTCCCGAGGCGCTCGAGGGGGTCCACTGGGTCTACGTGGCCGACCGCGACATCCCCTTCTACCGCGTAGGTTGCTACAGCAACATCAGCCGGGGCACGTGTGCTGCGGGATGCCACTCGCTCTACGTCGAAGTGGGGGCCGACGGAGCCGCGGTGGACCGGGCCGACCTCGCGCGCCACGTGCTGCCCGACGCCCTCGAGGCCCTCGCCGGTCTGGGGTGGGTCGATCCCGGCAGAGTCGTCTGCGCGAGCCTGAACGCGATCGCTTGCGCCTACGTCCACCTCACCGAGGAGCGGGAGGCCCTCCTGGAGGGGCTCGCGGGGCGCCTGCGGGAGGACGGGGTGCACTTGATCGGGCGGTACGGCCGGTGGGACTACACGAGCATGGAAGACTGCATCCTGACGGCCGTTCGGGCCGCGGGAGAGCTCCCGCCGTGACGCACAGCATCGTCGTTCCCGCCCACAACGAGGCGGAGAATCTCGAGCCCTACGTCTCGACGTTCGTGGACCGGCTCCTCGCCCGGATGCCCGAGGTCGACTGGGAAGTCCTCCTGGTGGAGAACGGGAGCCGCGACGACACGTTGGCGTGCGCCAGACGGCTCGAGGCGCGATATCCGGACACGGTCCGCGTCCTCTCCAACGCCCGGGGAAGCTACGGCGAGGCGATCAAGCGCGGGATGCTGGAGGCGCGAGGCGCCCGCGTCACGGTGCTCGAGTGCGACTTCTTGGATCTGGACTTCGTTCGACGTTCGATCGACGCGCTGGAGCGGGGTGCCCGGTTCGTCGTCGGCTCCAAACGGCATCCGGAGTCGGTGGATCGAAGGCCCCTCAAGCGCCGGCTCCTGACGCGCGCCTTCAACGCCCTGCTGAAGCTCGCCTTCGGTTACCCGGGGACCGACACCCACGGGCTGAAGACGATCGACGCCGCGCTCGCGAAGGAGCTGTGTCGAAAGGCGCTCACGACCGACGAGGTCTTTCAGACGGAGATCGTCCTCCTCGCCTGGAAGCTCGGCGAGGAGATCGTCGAGCTGCCGGTGCGCATCGAGGAGGTCCGGTGCGCGCCCGTCTCCATCCCCCGAAGGTTCCCCATGGTAATCGACCTCGTCGCGCAACTGCGCCGGTCCCTCGAACGCTTTCCTCCAGGAAAGGCAGGT
Source organism: Deltaproteobacteria bacterium (assembly GCA_016218905.1). The sequence goes on along the minus strand of JACRCS010000738.1, from coordinate 4,479 downwards.
AGAGGTTGAGAGAAGAGCAGGTTCAGGAAGAGCAGGAAAGGCAGGTTGAGGTTGAGGAAGTTCCCTCAACCTCAACCTCAACCTCAACCTTGATCCTCCTCTGCGTCGCCGTCCTCATCCTGTTGCAGAGCCCTCTGGCGCCCTTCGCCAACAAGACCTCGGAGTACGACGGCGGCGTCTTCATCTACGGTGCCAGGGAGCTCCTCCGGGGCGCACGGATCTACGAGGACTTCTTCGATCACAAGGGCCCTCTCCTCTACCTCCTGAACGCGCTCGGCCTCTGGCTCGCCGGCGGACGCCTGGTGGGCATCTGGTGGATGGAGGTGGTCACCCTATGGGTCGCCGCCCTCTTCTCCTACAAGGCAGCCCGGCTCCTCTCCGGGAGGTTCGTCGCCCTCTGTTCCGCGGTCTATGCCCTCTCTCTGCTCTCGGTGCTCCAGCCGGGGCAGGGCGCCCAGCACTATGCGCTCCCCTTCCTCGGGATCTCGCTCTTTCTCTTCGTGAGGGGACTCGCCAGGGCAGACGCGCGCGACGAATTCTTCAGGACGCGGGAACTCGTCTGCATCTCCGTCTGCTTCGCGCTGGTCCTTCTCCTGCAGCCGAACCTGGCGGCTCCGTGGGCAGGCTTCGGCCTCTCCACGGCGGTCGTGCTGCTCGTCCGGGGGAGGTACGCCTACGTGGCGCGCGCCGCCGCCGTAGTCGTTCCGACGGTGCTGGCGACCCTCGCGCCTTTCGTAGCGTACGCCCTCCACACCGGCGTCCTGGAGGACGCGGTCGCCTGCTATTGGAAGTTCAATCGCGTCAACCCACCGGTGTCGGTCTTCTCTCTGGCGAAGGGTACCTATTACGCGTTGGTAAACGTCCATCGCGGCTCCGCCGTCATCCCTTTCTCTCTCTACGGCCTGTACGTCGCGCATCTCACCGCGCGCGGCGAGAGCAGGGCGCTGCACGCGGGGCTGGCGTCCGCGCTGGCCGTAACCCTAGTCCTGGGCTGCGGTTTGTCTGGGCGCGACTACCCCCACTATGCGATAATTCTCGTCCCGCTGCTCTGCGTCACGACGGCATTCGTCCTCGAGCATTTGCGCCAAAGAGGGAAGATGGGCAGATGGGCGCTCGTCTGCATCCTCGCCTCGTTCTGTTGGTATCAAGCGGTGCAGCAGGCGTATTGGACCTACGTCGCGTACCGGCCGGACGAAGAGCTGATGAGGCTCGTCTCCCTCATCAAGTACCACTCGGCTCCCACCGACAAGATTGCCGTCGTCGGAAACGATTCCCAGCTGTACTACCTGTCGGAACGGCAGGGCAGCTCGCGATACCATTACACGTACCCCGTCGCGGACGTGAAGGGCTTCGGAATCGACGTGTGGCAGCAGTACCGGGAGGATCTCGTCCGGAACGAGCCGCGGCTGATCATCTGGAAGACGAAGGACTACCCGCGCCTGCCCGCCGCTCTGGAAGACCTCGTGGCGAGCCGGTACGCCGCGCTGGAGGACCGGACCGGATCGGCGGTTCTCTTCAAGCGGCGCGAGCGGTCCCGAGAGGGGACGCCGTCCTGAAGCGGGGAGCTTCAGACTTCTGTGGGTAGCGGTCCCGGCGGCATGGCCCAGGCAAAAGGCAAGACCTGTGTCTCTCGCAGAGGCACAGAGACCGCAGAGAACAACAAGGTCGGGGCTTTTGTCTTTCTCTGCGCTCTCTGCGCCTCTGCGAGCGACAGTCTGTCCGTCCGAGCCACTGAGATTCCGGAGAACCCTGAGCGGCTCTCCCGTCTCGGCGAGGCGTCAGGTTTCTTCAGCGTGAGTGTTCGATGGGGCCCTTGGTAAGCATCGTCGTTCCGTCCTTTCGCCAGGCGGCCTTTCTCCGCACCGCGATCGACAGCATCCTCTCGCAGGGGTACGCGCCGCTCGAGGTGCTGGCGCTCGACGGCGGGAGTGAGGACGGTTCCCGGGAAATCCTGGAGAGCTACGGCGACAGGATCTGGTTTCGCAGCGAGCGCGACGGCGGTCAGTGTCAGGCCATCAACGAGGGGTTCCGGAGGAGCCGCGGCGAGATCGTCGCCTGGCTCAACTCCGACGACTTCTACTATCCCGGTGCCGTCGCCCACGCCGTGGAGGTGCTGGGCCGGAACCCCGGCGCGGCGCTCGTCTACGGAGAAGGGAACCTCGTCGCCGAGGACGGGAGCGTCCTCTGGAGATTCCCGGAGACCGTTCCCTTCGACCTCTGGCGGTTGGCGAACCACTCCGACTACATCCTCCAGCCGACGGTCTTCTTTCGCCGGGACGCCCTCTTCGAGTGCGGGCTGCTGGCCGAGGACCTCAACTGGGGCCTCGACTGGGAACTCTGGATCCGGCTCGGGAAGCGGTTTCCCTTCTGTTACACGGGCCAGGTGCTGGCGGCGAGCCGGATCTACGGCGCGACGAAGACCGCCACCGGGGGGTACCGGCGCCTCGCCGAGATCGTGAAGATCCTGCGCCGTCACGGCGTCTCGGGCCTCTCTCCCGCGGCCGTCTCCCACGCGATCATCACGGTCGTCCGGAAGTTCTGCGGCAACGCCGAGCTGATCACGCCGGAGGTGATGACAGCGAGCGTACCCGGACGGCTCCGGACGGTGGTCTCGCCGCTCGTCGAAGGAACGGAGCGGAGCCTTCGCAGGTGGCTCCAGAACGTCCAGGGGCTGTGGCGGGACGGGCTCGTGGGGAAGCGGGGAAGGCTCTGGGTGCCTTCCGACGGGAGCGCCTGCCGGCTCGGGATCGAAGGGAAAAACCTCGACCTGGCAGGACAGCGGGTAGAGCTCCGGACGGCCGGCCGGACCGCTTCCACCGGCTCCCTCGGTCCGGGCGAGTCCTTCCGCCTCGAGCTGCCGGTTCCAGCGGGGAACGTGCCGGTGAGGGCGGAGCTCGCGTGCGCGGCGACCGTCGAGGTGCCGCCGCTGGACCCGAGGCTGGGCCCGCGGCGGGCGGGCTTCGTCCTCGCGGACTACCGGCTCGGCGCTCCATGAGCGAGGCGCCTCGCGTCTCCGTCGCGATGCCGAGCTTCCAGCAGGTCGCTTTCCTGGAGGAGGCGGTCCGTTCGGTGCTGGACCAGGAGCTCGCCGGGGTCGAGCTGCTCGTGATGGATCCGGGCTCGACGGACGGCTCGCGGGAGCTCCTCGTCGCGCTGGCCGAGGAGTACGGGGAGCGCCTGGTGGTCCACTTCGAGCCCGATCGGGGGCAGTCCGACGCCGTGAACCGGGCCCTCGCGCGGGCGCGCGGCCGGGTCCTCGGTTGGCTCAACTCGGACGACCGGCTGCGCCCGGGCGCCCTGGCGAAGGTGGTCGGCTGGCTCGACACGCCAGAGCCCCGCTGGCTGTACGGGCGCGCCGGCGTAATCGACGCCTCCGGAAGGGCCTCCGGGGGGCTGATCGTGCGCTACAAGAACTGGCGCGGCCGGAAGTTCTCCCGGCTGAAGCTCCTCACGGAGAACTTCATCCCGCAGATGGCGGTCTTCTGGAACCGTGGTCTCTGGGAGCAGGTGGGAGGGCTCGACCTCGATCGGCACCTCGAGATGGACTACGATCTCTGGCTCCGTTTCGCAGGCGCGACTGAGCCGCTGGTGCTCGAGGATGTGCTGGCGGATTTCCGGGTGCACGGGAAGGCGAAAGGCAGCCGCGAAACGGCGAAGCAGCTCGGGGCGGCGCTCGTGACGGCCCGGGCGCACGCGGCCGGGCTCGGCTGGCGCGGCCGGGCCGCCCTGGCGCTCCACCGCCTCTTCGGCTGGCGCACCCGGCTCCTATACCGGTGGCTAAAGCCAAAGGAAGAGCAGGAAAGGCAGGTTGGGGTTGAGAGAAGAGCAGGTTGAGGGAAGAGCAGAAAGGGCAGGAAGAGGGAGGATCGAATGCCTTTCTCAGCCTCCACCTGATTCAGTCTCAACCTGTTCTTCCTGATTCTCTCTGATTTTTGAGGGCCTTTATGCCTCGCGTACTGATCCTCATCCCCGCGTACAACGAGGGCGCCCGCATCGGCGAGGTGGTCGAGCGGGTGCGCGCCGTCAATCCGGGCTTCGACGTGCTCGTGGTCGACGACGGGTCGGGGGACGACACGGGTGGGGCTGCCCGGGCCGCGGGCGCCGTGGTGCTCTCCCACGCCTTCAACCTGGGCTATGGGGTGGCGATCCAGACCGGCTACAAGTACGCCCTCGCCAAAGGGTACGACTTCCTCGTCCAGATCGACGGCGACGGGCAGCACGATCCCGCCTGCATCCCGGACGTGCTCGCTCCGGTAGTCGCGGACGAGACCGACTTCGCCCTCGCCTCGCGCGTCCTGGGCGGGGAGAGCTACGAACCGTCTGTCGCCCGCCGGGTCGGGATGGCCTTCTTCCGCCGGCTCGTGTCCTGGCTCATCGGCCAGCGCATCACCGACTCGACCTCCGGGTTCCAGGCGTTCAACCGAAGCGTGATCCGGTTCTTCACCACTGAGGTCTTCCCCTGCGACTACCCGGACGCGG
>JACRCS010000737.1 GCA_016218905.1 Deltaproteobacteria bacterium | reverse complement strand
GTTGCCGATCATGTGGAACGGGACCCGGTTGTAGGAGACGTTGGAGCCCGCCGGACCTGCGAGCTCTCCGGCTCCGGGCTGCCCGAAGGCCTTGGGCACCTCCTGCACCAGCGCGTGCTTCAGAACCCGCGCCACCCCGCCGTTCAGGAAGCGGAAACGGTACCTGCGCGCCCGGACGTCGAGGTAGGGCTTGTACAGCCAGTTGACCGTCATCACGTCGCCCAGAAAGCCGTCCCGTTCCTGGGTGTTGAACCAGAGCTGGCCGTTCTGGTCCGTGGCCTTGTCCGCGACCAGCAGGTGCACGTCGTAGTCCCGGTTGCCCCAGGAAAGCGCCGTGCCGCTGGGGAGCCGCAGGTTCACGCCGTCGTTCACGGCCTCGTTGCCGCGATCCACGGCGCTGAAGTAGTCGTACATCGTTGCGTTGCCCTTGTACACGTTCTCCGACGTGTGATCGAACATGTGATCATGGAACCAGTGCGTGCTCATGGTCTCGCGCCAGTCGCCGGGGATCATGACGGTACCGTGTCCGTCGCCGTCGGGGTCGTTGCAGGCCCTCGAGGTAGGCACGCCGTTCACGAGGACGTTGAACGTCTCGCCCGCCTCGCAGGGAGTGGCCGCCCTCGGATCGCTGGCGGCGTAGTTGATGGCGCCCGCCGCGTTGTTGTTGTTGCTGAAGCCGGCGAGGTTCAGCGGCCAGTGGTAGTCCCAGAACTGGCCGGGGAAGTAGAACCCGACGGGGCCGCCGTCGGCCTCGCCCGCATTGTGACCGTTGTGGTCGTGGGTGCTGATGGTATGCCTGCCGAAGCCGTTGGACACCATGGTAGTATCAAGCACTGCCGGGTGGTTCGCGGTTTCGTCGATGGGCAGCGTGTTGTAGTTTCGCATCAGGACCGGCTCGCCGTAGCGCCCCTGCAGGAGCCTGGGCGGGAGATTCCCGTCAAAGGTCCAGACGGTGTTCGGGTCCTGAACCGGCATTTTCGGGTGGAGCGCGATCGGGAGGCCGGCCGTGCTCCCGGTGAGCGTGGGAGCGCCGGGAACCGACGAAGTGAAGACCGTGTGATAGAGCCCGCCGGGCGCGAATTCACCCTTGTTGTACCCGTGGCGCTGTCTCGCGTCGCGGAAACCGTTGTTCACGCGCGCGGGCGAAACGGTGGTCTTGAAGAACTTCTGCGGGGGGAGATCATCCCAGTACTGGTGTGCCCAGAATTGATTCTCGGGACGGTTCGACGCGGGACGGCCTTCGGCCGGCCCCGGCACCCCGCCCTCGATACTCGCCAGTGAACGTCCGAGGTACGCCTCGATCGCGCCGTTCCAGGGGTTCGCGTCCGTGATGTTCGAGAACACCGTGGGGAAGGGAGCAACCCCGGGCTGTGCCAGGAAGGCATCCAGCGCCGCGCCGTCCGGTCCGCTCTGGGCATTCTGCGGCTGAGGAAGAGGGGTCCATCCCTCGGCAGCGCCCGTCGGCATCGCGTCGACGCCGAACTCCTCGAAGCGGATCATCTGCTGCTCGAAGGGGAGAGCCCCGAAGGTCGGGGTCGCCAGGGCGCCCGACGGGATCATCGCGTCATCCCCGTTGGGGACGCCGTCGTTGTCGTCGTCCGGGTCGGGCAGAAGGCCTGCCGCGGCGATGAGGTCCAGCAGCGCCTGATCGGCCGTCGCGGAGTCGGGCATGCCGTCGCCGTCCGAGTCGTCGGAGACGCCGGCGACGAAGTCGAAGGCGTCCGACCGATCGGTCACGCCGTCGCCGTCCTCGTCGTTCGAGACGTCGGCCACGTCGGGTATGCCGTCGTCATCGGTGTCGCTCAGCGCCACCGTGCCCGGCTGCAACGTGCCGGTGCACGTGGCCGAACCCTTGTTGGAGTCGATCGTGACCGTCCCGACGTCCGTGTCGGCGTTCACGGAGAAGGCGTTGCCGGTGCCGGTGTTGAGGACGCCGAGGGTCTTTCCCGTCGGGGTCCCCTGGCGGAAGACCATCGCGTAGGTGTGGCCCTTGTTCACGCTCAGGCTGAACTTTCCGTCGGGACCCGCGGTGGCCGAGGTCCCGGTGCCCCCCTCGTCGACCATCACGACGACCGTGTCAGTAGCCGCGAGGGCCCCCGCTTTCAGCGCGGCAGGAGCCACCGTCCCGGTCACCGTTGCGGTCGTCGGGACCGGAGGCGGGACCACGCCGCTGCTGCCGCCGCCGCCTCCGTCACCGCAGCCGGCCATGGCCAGCACTGCGCCGATGAGTACTGACGAAACGTAGCGTATCTTCATCTCAGATCCTCCTCGATCGATTCGGTTGCACCGTGCCGACCGGTGCCGTCGCTCGACTGCTCCTCCGTTCGAAAGAGTTCCTTGTCAGCTTCCGTCCCATCCTTCCTCCTTCCTCGGAGCGAGATTCCTCCGAAACGCTTGTGTCCAAAACCGGTCTCTTCCGAGCTCCGCGACCACCTGCTGCATCGGCCGGGGCGCGGTGGTGTAAGGAAACCAGCAGCTCTCGTGTCAGCCTCGGACCCTATGAAACCAGAAGAAGGACCCTTTGACAGGTTGGGGAACCCCCCAATTCGGGGGGGGACTTAGCTCCTTTTAACGTTGGGAAGGAGGGGGTGGGCGGGTTACTATCCTTCGGGATTCCAGGCGCCGCGGCTTTTGGG
>JACRCS010000736.1 GCA_016218905.1 Deltaproteobacteria bacterium | reverse complement strand
GTCCCGATGATCTTCCGGATCGGCTCCGGAAGCTTGCGCACGAGCGTGGGGATGGCAAGGATCTGGTCGCCCCGGGCGAGCTGGGGGTTCTCCAGCAGGTCGACCACTTCGATCCGGTAGCGGCCCTGCAGGTGCTCCTCGCAGAGCTTCTTGAGGTTGGCGAACGCCTCCAAGCACTTGGATGACTGTCCGGCCACGTAGAGCCGAAGATCCCAAAGCTCCGGGAGAGGGGATGCTTCAACGGGCGGCTCCCCGGCGCCTCGTGCTTCTTCCGCTGTCTTGCTCATCGGTTCACCTCCCCGCCGGAGTTGTTTCGGTGCCGTCCGCTCCGCGCAGGCGGGCCATCTCGTCCCGGCTGCGGTCTTCGGTCTCGACCTGAGACGCCAGCTCCGCTGCCAGCCTCCGGGTCTGGTCTTCGTCGGCCGCGAGCTCCTCCCGAAGGGACGCGATCTGGGCCTCAACGAGGGCGCGCTTGCGCCGAAGCGCTCGCTCGGCCCGCTCCATTTCCTGCTGGCGACCCGTGGCCGCCGCTTGCGCCCGCGCAACTTGCGCGGCGCGCGCCGTACCCATGAGCACGCCCTCGGACCCGACGTAGACGTCCGCGAGCTGGATGCCGCCGTCTCCCAGGCGAAACTCCCGGACCTGGTTCGAGTGGGCCATACCGCGGGACTTGAGGACGAAGAGGCCGCGGTTGCGCTCCCCGCTCTGCTCCAGGTTCCGAAGAAGGAGCCACGTGTCCATGAGGGACGAGATCCCCACGTTGGTGTGCTCGATGTTCGGCATGTCCGACGTGAGGTCCGTGAAGACCGAGGTGATCTGCTGTGCCTTCAGGAAGTCCACGAAGCGCGTGAGCACCGACTTCACCTCCCCCGCAGTGCCGACCGTGACGAAGTTGGAAACCGGGTCGATGACGACGGCGTCGGGCCGGACGTCGCTCACGAGCTTGTGCATGGTCAGGAGGTGGAGCTCGAGGCCGTTCGCCGTGGGGCGGGCGGCGTGGATCTTGAGACGGGCGTCGCGCTCGTACCTCTCCAGGTCGATCCCGATCGAGCGCATGTTGCGGACGATCTGGCTCACGGACTCCTCGAAGGCGAAGTAGAGGCACCGGCCGCCGCGTGCGCAGAGGGCCGCGGCGAACGACGCGGCGAGGCTCGTCTTCCCGGTCCCGGCGGTTCCGGAGACGAGCACGCTCGACCCCTTGTAGTAACCCTGGCCGCCGAGCATGGCGTCCAGGCGCTCGACCCCGGTCGACACCCGCTCGCTGGAGGTCGCGTAGTCGAGCTTGAGCGACGTGATGGGCAAAACCGAGATGCCGGTGTCGTCGATGAGGAAGGGGTAGCTGTTCGTCCCGTGAAGCGAGCCCCGGTACTTGACGATCCGCATCCGCCGGGTGGTGATGTCGTCGGAGACCCGGTTGTCGAGGAAGACGACGCAGTCGGAGACGTACTCTTCGAGCCCGTGGCGTGTGAGCATTTTCTCGCCCTGCTCGCCGGTGATGACCGCGGTCACGCCCTTGTTTTTGAGCCACCGAAAGAGGCGCCGAAGCTCGGAGCGCAGGATGAACTCGTTCGGAAGCGTGGCGAAGAGCGACTCGACCGTGTCGAGGACGACCCGCTTCGCCCCCACCGAATCGATGGCGAGCCCGAGCCGGATGAAGAGCCCGTCGAGGTCGTACTCTCCCGTCTCGACGATCTCCGAGCGTTCGACCGTCACGTGGTCGACGACGAGCTTCCCCTCCGCCTGCAGCCGGTCGAGGTCCCAGCCGAGCGACGCCACGTTCTTCGCGAGCTCCTCCGGGGACTCCTCGAAGGCCATGAACACCCCGGGCTCCCCGAGCTCGGCCGCGCCCCGGACGAGGAACTCCACCCCGAAGAGGGTCTTTCCGCAGCCCGGTCCGCCGCAAACGAGCGCCGCCCGGCCCCGGGGCAGGCCTCCCAATGTCAGCTCGTCGAAGCCCTGGATGCCGGTGGCACACTTGGCGAGGGTCTCCCCCGCCTGCGGGGACACGTCGTCCATCGAACTCCCTCCCGTGTGGGTGTCGAGAATAGGGGTCTATAGAGAAACTGGACCTCGTTTCATCCCTCGGGGTGACCGAAGGTCATGGACAACTTATCCGTGCGGAGATGGCAAATTCTAGACGAGGGGGGGCAAGGACCAAGGGAAGAACGGCCAGGCAGAGGATTCTGGACCGCCGTGTTCGGCCATCGCGGAACGGTGCGGCGGCGAGAGGCCTAGCCCGCCGAGCGGGCCAGCGCGCTGCCGCAGTCCCGATGCATAACATCAGCGCACCGCTCGGCCGAGGGCCCGAATCAATGGGCTCAGGTCGGCCGACTTGGCGAAGCAGCCGTCGACGCCCGCGAGTTCGGCGACCACGTCGGCGGAGTCCCCCCGGCCGCTGAAGACGAAGACGGGGACGCGGGGATGGGTTGCCTTGAGCTTCCGCAGGACCTCGCGGCCGTCCATACCGGGCAGCTTGAGATCCAGGACCACGGCCGACGGCTCTTCCTCCTGCGCCGCCGCGAGCGCGGACGGGCCGTCCGAAACTCCACGCACGGCGTAACCCGCCTCGGCGAGCGTGTATCGCACGACCTCCAGAACGATCGGATTGTCTTCGACAAGGAGAACGCGAGGCATGGGTGGAGTCGTCTCCGAACAGGGGTGGGAGAAGGGCGACAAGAGTATCTCTTCGGCAGCGCTCGGCAAGGCCTCGTTGCGCGTCAGCGAACCTTCTTGAAAGAGCACGAATCCCGCCGCCCCAGGCCTGAGAAGCCTGCGCCCAAAGTGTCCGGAGAAGTGCGGAGCTCCACCGGTCCCCTTGACGGTGAGGATGCCAAGTCTACCCTTGAGCTCGCGGCCCGAAGGAAAGTGATCGAAGGCTCCGTGTCGGGCGGGAAGGGCTGCTGGAGGCGAAGGGCGCAGGCGTTTGAGCGCGCCGGGAGGAAACCGTGGTGAAGACCGCTTCGTCAACTGTCAGGCCACCCGTGCGGCGATACGCGCCGTTCCTTACGGCCCGCTGGTGGCTGCTCCACACGATCGCGATCGCCGCAGTCTATGCGATCGGGCATCGGCTGTTCGGAGGATGACGCGATGTTCAAATTCATCCTGAAGGGAACCCCGGGCTGGTGGATTCTCCACCTCGTCGCGATCTTGGTGACGCTGTGGCTCGGCTCCGTCACGAGGTTCACGCCGTGAACGCGGGGCGGCGGGCCCTTTTGACGGCGCTCTTCCTGCTGGCCCTTGCGGCTTCTGCGCTGCACCTGGCCGCGCACCTGACGCTCGTCCCCGACAAGGCGCACCCCGGTGTGACCCTCTTCCGCGGATCGTTCGTGTCAGCGGCCCTGCTGCCGCTCGTCGATCTGGTCCTCGCGACGTGGCTCTTCACCTCTAGCTTTCCAACGAACCAGCTTGCCTGCTTGAAGCTGCACGACTTCAAACTTGTGGCAAGAGTCTCCGAACCAGAATTCAAGGAGGCCTCCGACCTCTGAGCCATTGCCACGCGTATCGGATGTCCACCATCCCGCGAGTCCATTCGTGTCCGTCAGTGCCTCGTAAACGGCTTCCGGCGACGCTTTGATCCCGACTTCGTGACGGATGTTGTATGTCTTCCTCTTGCCTGTGATCTTCAGGGAGGGGTTCCACACGACCTCCCACAGATGTCCGTCGGGGTCCTGGAAGTACCCCGCGTAGCCGCCCCAGAAGGTGTCGTGCGCCTCCCTCACGATCCTCGCCCCGGCGGCCCCGGCTTCCTCCATCACTGCGTCCACCTCCTCCTTCAAGGAGGAGATCGGGTACATGAGCCAGCGGTTCGGCCTCTATCCGGACCTCTCGGTGATGGAGAACCTCACGTTCTACGCGGACCTCTACGGCGTCCCGAGGAAGGGGCGTGCCGAGAAGGTCGACCGGCTCCTCGGGTTCTCGAACCTGACCCCCTTCAAGAACCGGCTCGCGGGGAACCTCTCGGGCGGCATGAAGCAGAAGCTCGGGCTCGCGTGCGCGCTCGTCCACACGCCGAAGGTGCTCTTCCTCGACGAGCCCACGAACGGCGTGGACCCCGTGTCGCGACGCGACTTCTGGCGGATCCTCTACCAGCTCCTGCGGGAGGGCGTGACCGTCTTCGTTTCCACGGCCTATCTGGACGAGGCCGAGCGGTGCGGCCGCCTCGGGCTCCTGCACCAGGGCAGGCTCCTGGCGGTGGGCACGCCGACGGAGGTGAAGACGCTCATGCGCGGGGTCCTCCTGGAGGTTCGAACGTCGAATCCCCGGCAGGCAGCGGCGCTTCTAAAAGAGCGTCTCGAGCCCACGAGGGGGTCGAGTCGCGGAGCCCAGGACGGGCGGGAGCGACTAGCCGTGGAATCGGTGGGGCTCTTCGGGGACCGGGTGCACGTGGTTACACTCGACGAGGCCGGCACGAGAACCGCTGTCGAGAAGGTGCTCTCCGAGGCCACGATCGAGCTCAAGGCCTTGCGGGCCGTCGAGCCCAGCCTGGAGGACGTGTTCCTCTCGGTGCTCGCCAAGAGGGCCGCGTGATGGGAATCGTCGGTGGCCCACCTGCGGAGACCGTGCGGGATCTGGAGCGGCGTTTCGGGGCGTTCCTCGCGGTGAACCGCGTCAGCTTCGAGGTGGCCCGGGGGGAGATCTTCGGCTTCCTGGGGCCCAACGGCGCGGGCAAGTCCACGACCATCCGGATGCTCTGCGGGCTGCTGGCGCCGACCGGCGGCACCGGCACCGTGGCCGGCTTCGACATCCGCCGTCAGGCCGAGGAGATCAAGGCCCACATCGGGTACATGAGCCAGAAGTTCTCCCTCTATGGCGACCTCACCGTCGAGGAGAACATCGACTTCTACGGCGGCATCTACCGCATCCCGGCCGACCGGAAGGCCGCGCGCAAGGAGTGGGTCCTCGACATGGCGGGGCTGCGGGAGCACCGCCGCTCCAAGACCGCGATCCTCTCCGGGGGGTGGAAGCAGCGCCTCGCGCTCGGCTGCGCAGTTCTCCACGAGCCGCCGGTCCTCTTCCTGGACGAGCCCACCTCCGGGGTGGACCCCATTAGCCGGCGCCAATTCTGGGAGCTCATCTACGAGCTCTCCGGCCGGGGCGTCACGGTGTTCGTCACCACGCACTACATGGACGAGGCCGAGTACTGCGACCGCATCGGTCTCATCTACCGCGGCGAGCTCATTGCGCTCGGCACCCCCGACGAGCTCAAGACCGACCGCATGGAGGAAGAGATCCTCGAGGTCCTCTGCGATTGGCCCCAGGACGCGATGGGCGAGCTCGAGGCGCTTCACGGGGTGAAAGAGGTCGCCCTCTTCGGCAAGGGCCTCCACGCCGTGGTCGCCGATGCCGAGGCCGCGGGCCCGGCGGTCCGAGCCCGCCTCGAGGAGACGGGCTACCCGGTGGAGCGCGTCGAGAAGATCGTCCCGTCGCTCGAAGACGTCTTCGTCTCGCTCATCGAGGCCAGGGACCGGGCCGAGGCCCCCCAGCTCGAGCTCGCCGGGTAATGTCTTGAAATACCACCGGATTCGCGCCGTTGCCGTCAAAGAGCTCCTCCACATCGTCCGCGACCCGCGCAGCCTCGGAATGGCCATCGCCATCCCGATGCTGATGCTCCTTCTCTTTGGCTACGCGCTCACGTTGGACGTGGACCGCGTGCCCCTTCGCGTGTGGGATCAGAGCGAGAGCCCCGCGAGCCGGGAGCTCGTGGCGCGGTTCGAGGGCTCGCGGTACTTCTCCGTCTCCCCCGGAGCTCGCAGCTACGCCGAGCTGGAGCGAGCCATCGATGCCCGGGAGGCGCTCCTGGGGCTCGTCATCCCTGCCGACTTCGCCGACCGGCTCGGGGCCGCGCGCCAAGCGTCGGCCCAGCTTCTGGTGGACGGGAGCGACTCCAACACCGCCACCATCGCTTTGGGCTACGCCGAAGCCGTGGCCCAGGGCTACTCCACCGACCTCGCCCTCCGGGTGGCCCGGCGCTCGATGGGCCCGGGTGCCCTCTCCTCGCCGGTCGAGTACCGGCCCCGGGTCTGGTTCAATGCGGATCTCGAGTCCCGAAACTACATCATCCCCGGCTTGATCGCCGTGATCATGATGGTCATCGCCGCGCTTCTCACCTCGCTCACCGTGGCCAAGGAGTGGGAGACCGGCACCATGGAGCAGCTCATCTCCACGCCCGTGAGGGGGCCGGAGCTGATCCTGGGGAAGCTTCTGCCCTACTTCGGCGTTGGGCTCTTGGACGTGGCCATCGCCGTCGTGGTGGGGCAGTTCCTTTTCCACGTACCGCTCCGGGGCAGCGTGGCGCTGCTCTTCGCGGTGGCGGCCGTCTTCCTCGCCGCGGCGCTGGCCCTCGGGATGCTCATCAGCGTGGTGACGAAGAGCCAGCTCATGGCGAGCCAGCTCGCCATGATCCTCACCTTCCTGCCCTCGTTCCTCCTGTCGGGCTTCATGTACGCCATCTCCAACATGCCCAAGCCCCTCCAGGTGATGACACATCTGATTCCGGCCCGGTACTTCGTGACGCTCCTGAAGGGGATCTACCTGAAAGGGGTGGGGCTCGAGGTCCTCGGCACCGAGGCGGCGCTCCTGGCAGCCTTCGGTGTCGTCACGGTGCTTCTGGCGAACCGGAAGTTTCGAAAGAAGATCGCGTAAGCGAGGCGACCATGCTCGAGCGAATCAACCACATGCTGATCAAGGAGTTCATCCAGATCTTCCGGGACCCCCGGATGAAGGGGGTCATCTTCCTCATGCCGCTCGTCCAGGTGCTGGTCTTTGGCTACGCCGTGACCACCGACGTGAAGCACGTGGCAACCGCCGTGCTCGACCGCGACAACTCCCTGGAGAGCCGGGAGCTGTTGGCGCGCTTCGCCCGGTCCGGCTACTTCGATCTGGTCGCTTTCCCCGCCGACGACCGGGAGGCTCGGGCGCTCCTCGACCGGGGCAAGGTCCAGACGCTCCTTCGCCTGGACCACGGTTTCGGTGCCGCGGTGCGGGCGGGCAAGGCCACCCAGCCCGGCTACGTCCAGCTCGTTGCCGACGGCACCGACTCGAACACCGCGGGCATCGTCGTCGCGTACGGCGCCCGCATCGTCGGGAACTACGCGGAGACGGCCCTGCGAGCGCGGCTGACCCGAACCCTCGGGAAGACTCCGGCGCTTCCGGGGGTCGTCCTTGCCTCGCGGGCCTGGTTCAACGAGAACCTGGAGTCTCGGAACTTCTACGTGCCGGGCGTGATCGCGATCCTCGTGATGCTCATTACGCTCATGCTCACCAGCATGGCCGTGGTCCGGGAGAAGGAGATCGGCACCATGGAGCAGATCATGGTGAGCCCGATCCGCCCGATCGAGTTCATCCTCGGCAAGACCGTGCCCTTTGCCCTCATCGGCTTCGCCGACGTGATCCTCGTCACCGTGGTCGGTGTCTTCTGGTTCGGCGTGCCGATCCGCGGGAGCCTCCCGCTGCTCTTTCTCGCGACCGGGTTCTACCTCATGACGACCCTCGGGATCGGGCTCCTCATCTCCACGGTGAGCCAGACCCAGCAGCAGGCCATGATGGGGACCTTCTTCTTCTACTTCCCCGCCGTGCTCCTCTCCGGGTTCATGTTCCCCATCGCGAACATGCCGCCCGTGATCCAGTGGTTCACGGTTTTGAACCCGCTGCGCTACTTCCTCGTGGTGATCCGCGGCGTGTTCCTGAAGGGCTTGGGGCCGGGAGTCCTGTGGCCGCAGCTCGCGGCGCTGCTCGCCATGGGGATCTGCATGCTCGCCTTCGCGTCGTCCCGGTTCCAAAAGACTCTGTCCTGAGGCGCGAGCGCCGACGAAACGGAGTGACTTCATGAAACGAAGAGCCCTTCCAGCTTGGTTGATCGGCATTGCCGCGCTCCTGGCAGGCGCCATCCCGGCCGCCGCATCGACAGACAAGCAGGCGGATCCCTTGGTCGAACCCTTGACCCTGGAGTCTTGTGTTCGGCTCGCCCTTCAGCGGAATCCGAGTCTGGCCGCCGCACGCAGCGCGGTGACTGCGTCCGTCGAGGGGGTGGGGGAGGCCCGGGCGCCGTACCTGCCCGAGATCAGCCTGAATGCCGGGTACGGCCGCTGGGAGCGCCACGCCTTTCTCCCGGCCGGTGTCTCTCGGTCGGGGATGTCCACCGAGATCGGCCCCACCGACGACTGGAGCGCGGGGCTGCGGGCCCGCCTGGCGCTCTTCGACAGCGGGCGGCGCCGAGCCCGGGTCGGCACGGCCGTGGCACGGGAGGGCGCCGCTTCGGCCAACCTGTCTCGCGCCCGACAGGATCTCATCCTCGAAGCCCAGGCTGCTTACTTTGGCGTGCTCGCGGCCAAGGAGGTGCTGGGCGTCGCGGAGGAGAGTGTCCGGCGTGCCCAAGACCACCGACACCTGGCAGAGGAACGCTTGAAGGAGGGCGCGGTGCCCCGCGCCGACGTGGTGCACGCCGAGGTCGAGGTGGCCGACGCCCGGCTCGCCCGGGTGCGGGCCGAGAACCTCGTGCGGGTGGCGAGCGGGCGGCTCGCCACGGTGCTGGGGCTCTCCCCCGATGCCAACCTTGAGGTCGCCCGGAGGAACTGGGTGGCCACAGCGCCGGAGACGGTCGATCTGGACCGGGCTCTCGAACAGGCCGTTTCATCCCGGCCCGCGCTCGGAGCGGCGCGCAAGAGAGTCGAAGCGACGAGGCAGACGGTGGACCTCGCGCGCAGCACCTTCGGCCCCCGCGTCGTGGCCGACGCCGGCTACGGCTGGCGGGACGACCGGTTCCGCCCGAGAGACGAGGACTGGTCGGTAGGAGTGGCGGTGGAAGTGCCTCTGTTCAGCGGGCTCTCCAGCGTGCACGGCCTCGCGCGAGCCCGGGCCGAGCAGGCGCGGGAGGAGGCCGAGGTCGAACGCCTCGCCCTGGCCGTACGCCAGGAGGTCTGGACCTCGCACTCGCGGCTTCGTGAGTCCTATGAAGCCTTGGGCGTCTCTGGCGCCCTCGTGGCCCAAGCCCAGGAGAACCTGCGTCTGGCCCGGGGGCGGTACGAGGCGGGCGCCGGCACCTTGACCGAGCTCCTGGACGCCGAGGCCGCGCTCACCCGCGCCGAGGCGTCGCGCACCGGGGCACGGTGGGACCACCAGGTCGCGATCGCGACGTTCCGGTGGGCCGCGGGCGGGTTGGCCGAAGAGGGCCTGGCCTTCGGCCAAGGTCCCCGGCAGGGCGCAGGCCGACTGGCGGTGCCTTGACGGCGCGGAGGTCCCAGCTAAAGTGATTTTTGCTTCACCATTTGGCTTTCTAAAGGAGAGACGCTTCGTGGATCAGACGGTACGGGCCCCGCGCAAGCGGGCGAGCAAGCAAGGGACGGACGTTCGGCGGGAGCAACTGGCCCAGGCGGCGCTGGACCTGATCGGAAGCCAGGGGCTGAAGGGTCTCAACATCGGCGCCGTGGCCCAGCGTGTCGGCATCGTCCCGTCGGGGGTCTACAAGCACTTCCGGGACCGGGAGGAGCTGGTGGACGCGGCCCTCGACCTCATCGGCGAGCGGCTGGCCGGCAACGTGGGTCTCGTCTGTGGCGAGGCCGACGATCCGGTGGAGTGCCTGGGCCGCCTCGCGGAGCGCCACCTCCAGCTGATCCAACTCAGCAAGGGGATTCCCCGCGTCGCGTTCTCGGACGACGTCTATCTCGGCCGCCCTGACCGGAAGGCGAAGGTGTACGGCTTCGTGAGACGCTACCTCGACGCCGTGGCCGACCTCGTGCGCAGGGGGCAGTCGAGCGGGCGGCTTCGCCCCGAGCTCGACCCGGACACGGTCGCCGTGCTTTTCCTGGGGCTCGTCCAGCCGGTGGGGATCTTGTGGCACCTGAGCGACGGAACCTTCGATGCGAAAACCCGACTCGGAGACGCCTGGCGAATCTTCGCCTCGGACGTGCTCCGAAAACCCACGAAGCGCCCGGTGGGGCGCGCAAGAGGAGACAAGCGATGAAGCGAAGAAACGGTCTGGTTCAAGCCCTGGTGCTGGCCGGCGTCCTTGGCCTCGCGTCCGGTGCCCCGCGCCCGGCAGCGGCCCACTGCGATACCCTCGACGGCCCCGTGGTCGCCACCGCCAAAGCGGCGCTCGAGAAGGGCGACCTCACCCCGCTCCTCAAGTGGGTGCAGAAGGACGACGAGCACGCGATCCACGAGGCCTTTGAGAAGACCCTTGCCGTGCGCAGTAAAGGCCCGGAAGCCAAGGCGCTGGCGGACCTGTACTTCTTCGAGACGCTGGTGCGGATCCACCGGGCCGGCGAGGGGGCGCCCTACACGGGCCTCAAGGCGAGCGAGCCGGCCGTGGCCGTGGCCGGGGCCGACAAGGCCCTGGAGACCGGCTCCGTGGAAGGTCTCGTAAAGCTCGTGACCGACGATGTGGCCGAGGGCGTCAAGAAGCGCTTCACCCATACCTTTGAGCTCAAGAAGCACGCGGACGAGAGCGTGGCGAAGGGTCGCGAGTTCGTGGCGTCCTATGTGGACTTCACGCACTACGTCGAGGGCCTGCACGAAATGGCGACCAAGGCGGGCGGGCACCACGGCGGGGCCGAGGCCCCGAAGTCCGAACCCAAGCACGCGCACTGAGGGCTGGTCCTTTCTTCCCGCGCTGCGCCGGGATCGCCGAGGCCCCCGACGCAGCGTTGCCCTGCGCCCGTTGTCCCGGAACGTCTGCAAGGAGGATCCACCATGCCCGACCAACCCTACCGAGATCGCCTGGAGCGGTGCACCCGACTCATGAGGACCGCCGGGCTCGACGCCCTGCTTCTCACGAAGCCCGCAAACCTGTTCTACCTGACGGGCGACGGGCGCCTGTGCGCTTACGCCATGATCACCCGAGAGGGGGAGGTCGCGCTGGGGGTTCCCTCCACCGACGTAGAGGACGTCAAGCAGCTCGCCCAATTCGACCACATCGTCGGCTTCGAGGACGAGGTGGGCATGATCCATTCCATCGCCCACCACTTCCAGCGCTTCGGCATCCAGAAGGGGGCCGTGGGCCTGGAGTACGCGTTCCTGCCCCAGCCTCGCATGGGGATGCTCACCCATCCCCACGGCAAGCCCAAGGACGTCGAAGCAAGAGACTGCACGCCGCTCCTGAGCGAGTTGCGCCTGGTCAAAGGGCCCGAGGAGATCGAGCGCATCCGGGAGTCCGTCCGGGTGGCCGACGCCGGGATGAAGGCCGCGGTGGAGGCAGTCAGGCCCGGCGTCACGGAGAGTCAGGTCGCGGCCGCGGCCGAGTACGCCATGCGCCAGGAGGGCGCCACGGACTTCTACCGAAGCTACGTGGCCTCCGGGCCCCGCACCAGCATCGCCCACGGCGTGCCCACGCTTCGGACTCTCGAGCAGGGAGACCTGGTGATGATCGACCTCCACCCGGTCGTGGGCGGCTACAGCGCCGACGTGGGCCGCACCGTGTGCGTCGGGAAGCCTTCGGCCGAGCAGCACGCCGCCCATGATCTCTACGTCGCGGGGCTCGACGCGGCCATCGCCAAGGCCCGGGCAGGCGTCGAGATGGGCGAGCTCCAGGAGGCCATGCACGGAGTCTACAAGGCCGCGGGGCACGGCGAGCACATCTTCGGCCCGCCCATCCACGGGCTGGGCATCGAGTTCGAAGAGGCGCCCCTGCCCGCGGGCCACGCCTTCTTCCACGGCGAGAAGGCACCGCCGCCACTGGCCGCCGGCGTGGTGATCGCGATCGGCAACTGTGGACTCTACACGGGCCCCTGGGGTGTCCGGGTGGAGGACACGGTGGTCGTCGGTCAGGAAGGGCCCCTACTCCTGAGTCGTTTTCCGCGCCAAATGGAGACGCCATCTTGAGGGTCCGCACCCTCCAGGAGGCGATCCCCCCTCGATCGGAGAAGCCACGATGACGAACTTGACGGCGGACGACGACGAACCGCTCTCCCCCTGGTGGCGGCGAGGGTCCCGCTCATCCTCGTCCTGGGTTTTGCGATCCTCGTTTGGATATCGACGGCCAGTTACCACGTCGGGCCGCCCATCCCCGAGCGAGTCGTCGCGCCGTCCGGGGAAGTGCTTTTCACTGGAGCCGACATCCTGCGCGGCCAGGAGGTCTTCCTTCGCCGCGGCCTCATGGAAAACGGTACGATCTGGGGGCACGGGGCCTATCTCGGGCCCGACTTCTCGGCCCAGTATCTTCACGACCTGGTGACCGACTCGCAGGAGACCCTCGCCCGAGAACGTTTTGGGAAGACACTGGCCGACCTGAGCCCTTCGGAGCGGGAGGGTCTGAAGGGTCAGGTTCGGGAGCTCTTGAAGCAGAATCGGTTCGACGCGCAGACGAGGACGCTCGAATACACCGAGGCCGAAGTCGCGTCTTTTCAAAGCCAGATCCCGCGGTGGAAGGCGTACTTCGCTCGGACCACGGTCAACCGGGGTCTGCCCTCCGGCTACCTCTCCGATCCGGAGGAGCTTCGACCCCTCACCGCGTTCTTCTCTTGGACCGCGTGGTCCTCCGTCGCGAATCGGCCCGGCAAGGCGTACTCCTACACCAACAACTTCCCCTATGATCCCGACGCCGGCAACACGCCCACCGCGGGCACCTACCTGTGGAGCGCCCTGAGCCTCATCGCCCTCCTGGCTGGCACCGCGGGGGTGCTCTTCGCCTTTGGGCGATTCGACCACCTGGGCTGGAAGGGATCCCCCGACCGCGTGCTCCCGCAGACAACACCGGGCGAGGCGACGCCGGCCCAGCGGGCCGTCTTGTGGTACTTCTTCGTGGTGGCCCTGCTCTTCGTCGTCCAGGTCCTCGTGGGAGGGGCCACGGCCCACTACCGGGCCGACCCGGGAACCTTCTACGGCATCGACCTCTCCACCCTTCTCCCGAGTCACTTGATGCGAACCTGGCACCTGCAGCTGGCGATCTTTTGGATCGCCACCTCCTACGTGGCCGGCGGGCTGTTTCTGGCCTCAGCTCTGGGGGGGCGTGACCCCGCCAGGCAGGCCTTGGGCGCCTACGTGCTGCTCGGGGCCCTCGCCGTCGTGGTGGGCGGGAGCCTCCTGGGCGAGGCGGCCGGAATCCGCGGCCTCCTCGGAAGAGCCTGGTTCTGGTTCGGCCATCAGGGTTGGGAGTATCTGGATCTGGGGCGCTTCTGGCAGGCACTCCTGGCCGTGGGCCTGATCTTCTGGTTGTTCCTGCTCGCGCGCGCGTTGGCTCCCGCGCTGCGAGACCCGACCCAACGGGAGCTTTCCTGGCTCTTCCTGGCCGCGGCGGCGGCCATCCCCTTCTTCTATCTGCCCGCCTTCTTCTTCGGCAGCACCACCCATTTTACGGTGGTGGACAACTGGCGCTTTTGGATCATCCACCTTTGGGTCGAGGGGTTCTTCGAGCTCTTCGCCACGGTCATGGTCGCCGTGCTCTTCTTCAAGCTCGGCCTCGTGACCCGCAAGACGGCCACTCGGGTCGTCTACCTGGACGCCATCCTCTTCCTCGGTGGCGGCATCGTCGGCACCGGTCACCACTGGTACTGGACCGGGCAGTCCCAGGCGGCGCTCGCCCTCTCCGCGGTCTTCTCCGCTCTGGAGGTCGTGCCGCTGACCCTGCTCACCCTGGATGCCTGGGATTTCATCAAACTCACCCGCTCCCGGTGCGACACCTGCGGCCAGAGCGTCGGCGCGGTCCACCGCTGGACCTTCTACTTCCTCATGGCCGTGGGCTTCTGGAACTTTGTCGGAGCAGGCGTCTTCGGCTTCCTGATCACGATCCTCGTCTCGGGCCACGATCTGAAGGATCTGGACGAACTGCTGAAGCAGACCGAGGGCAAGGGCATCTTCGTCTACACCCACGGAGAGATGCTTCCGACCCACGGCTACCCGGGCCTCAAGAAGTACCCCCACTTCTACGGCCACTACGGTACGGCCTGGCAGAACCAGAAGAAGGAGTTCGCCGCGTTTCCCGGTGCGATCCTGATGACCACGAACTGCATCCAGGAGCCCCAGGAGAGCTACAACGCCAATCTCTTCACCACGGGCCTCGTGGGCTGGCCGGGCACGGCCCACGTCGAGAACGGCAACTTCGGCGCGGTAGTGCAGAGGGCGCTCGCGTTGCCGGGCTTCGCCAAGGACGAGGACAAGGGCACCGTGATGGTGGGCTTTGCCCGCAACGCGGTCCTCGGCGTCGCAGGCAAGGTGATCGAAGCGGTGAAGGCCGGCGCGATCAAGCACTTCTTCCTCGTCGGCGGCTGCGACGGCGCCAAGGTGGGCCGTAACTACTACACCGAGTTCGTGGAGAAGAGCCCGAAGGACACGATCATCCTCACGCTGGCCTGCGGGAAGTTCCGCTTCTTCGATCAGAAGCTCGGCGACATCGGCGGCATCCCGCGCCTTCTCGACGTGGGGCAGTGCAACGACGCCTACTCCGCCGTTCAGATCGCACTCGCGCTGGCCGGTGCGTTCAACTGCGGCGTCAACGACCTGCCGCTCTCGATCATCTGCTCCTGGTACGAGCAGAAGGCGGTGGCCATCCTGCTCACGCTCTTGAACCTCGGCATCAAGGGGATCCGTCTGGGGCCGAGCCTGCCCGCCTTCGTGACGCCAAACGTGCTCGACGTGCTCGTGAAGAACTTCGACCTGAAGCCCATCACGACGCCCGACGAGGACCTGAAGTCGATTCTGGCGGCGTAGGGGCTTTCGCCCCCTCGGAAGACTCGGGTCCGGGAATCATCCGATTTTCGGACCCGAGTGGTTCGGGCCGCGTCGCTGCATTGACGTCCATTTCATCCAACAGGAGGAGAGAACATGAGAGGCAAGTGGCTCTGCTCGGCGGTCGTGCTCGCGACCGCAGCGTTCGTTACGCCTTCGTTGGCCGAGGTCAAACCCGCCGCCCAGGAGGGCTGCATCGAGTGCCACGCAAGGGAGAAGGTCGCGGTCACTGCGATCGAAGAGTACCGGCAGAGCGCCCATGCGAAACAGGGAGTGAGTTGTGTGGACTGTCACGCCGCGGCCCCGGAGGAGGTGGACGGTTTCGAGCATCACGGGACCCGGATCGCGACCATCGTGACGCCCACGGACTGCGCCCAGTGTCACGAGAAGGAGTCGAAGCAGTTCCAGGCGAGTCACCACGCGAAGGCGGGCCAGATCCTCGGGAGCCTCGACAACTTCCTTGGTGAGGTGATCGAAGGCGCGCCGGCTGCCATCGCCGGCTGCAAGCAGTGCCACGGCGGAGAGGTGAAGATCCTCCCGAACGGCCGGCCCGACCCGGCCACCTGGCCGAACACGGGGATCGGCCGCCTCAACCCCGACGGCTCCCGGGGATCGTGCACGGCCTGTCACTCGCGCCACAATTTCGGCGCGAAGGTCGCCCGGTCACCCGAGTCCTGCGGCAAGTGTCACCTGGGGCCGGATCACCCGCAGAAGGAGATCTACGAGGAGTCGAAGCACGGGATCGCGTTCTTCGCGAACCGCGACCGCATGAACCTGGGAAGCGAGTCGTGGGTGCTCGGGAAGGACTACTCTGCGGCGCCTACCTGCACCACCTGTCACATGGGGGCAACGCCCGAGCTTCCGGCGACCCACGACCCGGGCGAGCGCCTCTCGTGGACGCTGCGGCCCGCGGTCTCCAAGAAGATGGAAAACTGGGAGAGCAAGCGGTCCGCCATGGAGAGCGTGTGCGGAAACTGCCACTCCAAGGGGTTTGTCGGCGCCTTCTACAAGCAGTACGACGTTACGGTGGAGCACTACAACGATCGCTTCGCGAAACCGGCGGGCGAGCTCATGGAAAAGCTCTACAAGGCCGGCAAGCTCACGCCCACGCAGTTCGACGAGAAGATCGAGTGGACCTACTACCTTCTCTGGCATCACGAGGGCCGGAGGGCACGGCACGGGGCCGCCATGAACGCTCCCGACTACACCCAGTGGCACGGATTCTTCGAGGTGGCGCAGCGCTTCTACCTGGAACTGCTTCCGGAGGCGGAAGAACTTCTGCCCGGGAGCACCGCGTTCATCATCGACAGCCCGGAGCACGCCTGGCGCAAGGGAGTGAGCCCCGAGGAGCGGGAGAAGATCCGGACGTTCTACGAGGGACGCTATGGGAAGTAGGGGCTTCGCCTGCGGGGAGCTCTCCGAAGAGGACCTGTACGACGCTCTCGGAGAGCTCTCCGGCTACGTGGACGTAACGCCGGGAGATCTGCGGAAGATCTACGAGCTCGCCTGGAAGCACGCCTCGCAGAGGCTGCGTCGAGCGGTGCGAGTGAACGAAGTGATGACCCGGGACGTCGCCACGGTCGACAGGGGCGCGCCGGCGGCCGAGGTGGCCGAGCGGATGGCCGAGCGGTGCGTCTCCGGGCTGCCGGTGCTGGACACCGACGGACGGGTCGCCGGCGTCGTTTCGGAGCGAGACCTCTTGCCGAGGGTCGGCGCCTCGCGACCCTCGGCCATGGCTCTCGTCGCCGCTGGCCTGAAGGAAGGCGGAACGCTGCGGATCGCGCTCTCCGGCCCGCGCGCCGAGGACCTGATGAGCGCTCCGCCGCTCACGATTCGGGACGACGCCTCGGTCCAGGAGGCCCTGGCCCTCTTGCTCGGGCGCGGCATCAATCGCCTTCCCGTCGTCGATGGGGAGGGGCGATTGGTGGGCATCGTCACCCGGGCCGACGTGATGGTCGAGCCCCGGGGAGACTTCCCGTGAGCTACTTCGAGAAGGTGCGGGGCACGACCCGCAGCCCTCCTCGCGTAGGGGGATGGGAGGTCTTCTGGTCGTGGGTCGGAGCGTTCGCGGGGATCGGTCTCGTGGGCTGGCTCGAGCAGATTTCCGTCCAGGGCGCCGCGCGGGCGCTCCTCATCGGCTCCTTCGGGGCGACGGCGGTCCTCGTCTACGGCGCCGTGCGGAGCCCGCTCGCGCAGCCGCGAAACGTCATCGGCGGCCACGTGCTCTCGGCGCTCGTGGGCGTGGCGTGTCAGCAACTCCTCCATCCCTGGCCTCCGATCGCGGCCGCCGCAGCGGTCGCCACGGCCATCGCGCTCATGCACCTGACCCGCACCCTTCACCCGCCGGGGGGAGCCACCGCCCTCATCGCCGTGATCGGCGGGCCCAAGGTTCACGCCCTCGGCTTCGGCTATGCCTTGATTCCCGTAGCTCTGGGAGCGGTGCTACTGGTTGCCGTGGGAGTGCTCGTAAACAACCTCCCTCAAAGCCGGCGGTATCCCGAGTTCTGGGTGTGACGCCAACTCTCCGGCCACCGAGAGGGGAAGACCTGCCCCTGCTCAACGTCGAGAACGCCGACCCTGTCCAGACCGCGGCTCTCGGGGGATCCGAGCCGATCCCCGCATGCGAGGCCGCAGCTCGATCCTCGCCTTTCTGGCGGCGCTCGCGCTCCTCGCTTGCGCTCCCCGGAGCGCGCCAGAGACCACGGTGTCTGGAAAGACCGTCTTTCGAGGCATGGGAGTGGAGGGTGTCGCCGTCGACGTCCAGCGCCTGGAGGCCGGCCAGTGGGCCCACCACACCGCCAGCCGGAGCGGCTACCACGGGTCGTTCGCAGCGCGCCTTCGGCCGGGGACGTACCGGCTCTCCGCCCGGGCGGGACTCCCCACTGCGGACAGGGGCACCGTCTGGCTTGCAGGGACCTTGGATCGACTGGAGATCATCCCTGGAACGAGAAGGATCGACCGCCTGGTCATCGGGCTGGCGCCCGCCCGCTCTCCCTCGAAGCGTCCCCAGGACGTGGCAACACCGAGGAGCGCGGGCAGCGAGGCGAAACGAGCGTCCCGCGTCGTCGGGCGGTCGTCCTCGACGAGGAGGTCGGCAAATCCACCAGGGGTTCCTTGGGGCTCCGGGGCAGGTGCTCACCGTCCGGAAATCCGAGGGCCGGGTCGCCGGCAGGAGCGAAGGCGTGGAGCTGCTGCGCCGGACACGCCGGCCCCTCGCGCCGGTGCCTCAGCCGGCAGAGCAGGCGGAACCCGTCAAGGGCTTCGAGGGTCAGGATGGGGTCGGTCTCACCGATGCGAGCTCCCTGCCCGATGGGCTGCCCAGCCCGAGGAGAGCCTCTGCCGGGCCGCTCCGGCCGGGCTCCCCGAGCGACGGCAGGAGCACGAAACCCGACGCCGCGGCGTCAGCGCCTCGCCAGGCGCGCCCGCGCCTGGCGCTTCGAGAGGC
>JACRCS010000760.1 GCA_016218905.1 Deltaproteobacteria bacterium | reverse complement strand
GCGACGTCCGTCTTCGCCTCCTGGCCGACCATCATCCCGAAGATGACCCTCCGCTCGTCCTCCGGCATGCCCGGCAGGTCAGCGTAGAGGGGGAGCGTGATCCTTCCCTGCTCGAGGAGCTTGGGGATGGGGATAGGATGGGGGCCCAGGTACTCGTAGACGCCGGGGTGCGGCGGCGCCACCACGCCTCCACCCATGAGGAAGAACTTCTGGCCGGGGGTGGGCCGCGTCCGCTCCTCGACCGTCGTCAGGAGCCTCCCGTCGCGGTCCTCCCAGGGGACCTCGCGGCCCTCCGCATCCACGAGCGAGCACGGAAACCAGGTGTTCGCCCAGGTGCCCATCATGTACGGCGGGACCGAGTTGCCGGCGTCGGTGCCGTTCAGGTTGGAGGTCGTCCGCTCGAGCATCACCAGCTCGGCCCCGGCCTCCCACGCCATGGCGTGGCCGTCCCCCGAGTTCCCGATGGGCGCGAAGGACGCCGTGCCCGGCAGGTCTCCGGAGCAGGTCCAGAGGCGGCCGGGGTAGGAGAGGCAGAGCACGGTCGCGGGAGCGCGGAAGACCCGCAGTTCGCCCGTCCGGACGTCGAAGCCGGTGGCCCCCACGACCCGCCTTCCGTCCGGGCCCTCGAGCGTGAGGAGCGACGTGGCCATGGTCCGATCGAAGAGCTCGACACCGAGGCGCTTGCACTCCCGGTAGAGCGCGGGCTTGAAGGTCGTCCCCCACACCCGCAGGGTGTATTTGTTCTCGTAATCGTAGCAGTAGAGGAGTTTCGTTGCCTCGTCCCGGAAGGGGGCGCCGGCGAACTCGTCCTCCGTGTCCCTCACCTTGGCACCCATGCCTTCCAGCTCGAGGAGCGTCTGGTAGCTGTCGCGGCACTGGATGTACCGCGCGATGCCGTTGTTGTAGCCGAGGTGATTGTCCACGAGGGCCTGGGCCAGCTCTTCGGCCGTGAGGGGGCAGAAGGGGCTCTCGGCCGCGAAGTGCCAGTGATCGCCCCCCGAGCCGCCGGCCCCGCTGCGGATCGTCGAGCCCTTCTCCACCACCACGACCCGAGCTCCCGCCCTGCGCGCGCTGATGGCGGCCCAGCAGCCCGCGATGCCGCCTCCCAGGACGAGGACGTCGGCGTCGATGGTGGTCCGCTCTCCATAGCGGATGGGGTAGGGCCACTCGATCGTCTTCATTCCGTCCTCCTGGCCGTGGGCAGCTGGCGGGTGTGCGCCACGTCCGCCGCCATGGCCTGGGCACAGCGGTCGGGGTCCCGCGCCTCCAGCGCCGAGAGGATCGCCCGGTGACGGGCGTGCGTGTGCTCGACGAACGCCCTCTGGAGGGCCCCGCTCGGCCTCACGGTCTCGAGGATCTCGAAAAGGGAGCGGACGAGGAGCACCCCCAGCGGGTTGCCCGAGAGCTCGGCCAGGGCCAGGTGGAAGGCGCGGTGGTGTTCCCGGAAGACGGTCCGCCCCTCCACATCCTCGAGCAGGCGGTCGTTCAGCGCGCTCAGCCCGTCGAGCTGGGGGGCCTCCGCCCGCGTGGCGGCGAGGCGGATGAGGAAGCACTCGGTCGCCTCCCTCATCTCCACGAAGTGGTCCAGCGTGAGCTGTCCCTGGTGGTAGAGGCCCGCCATGGAGACCGCCACGGGCTTGTGGAGGTTCTGGGCGACGACCGTCCCGGTCCTCGGGGAACCGGTGGTCTCCACCAGTCCGGCCTGCTCCAGGATCCGGAGCGCTTCCCGCACCACCACCCGGCTCACGCGCAACACGCTCGAGAGCTCCCTCTCCGGGGGGAGTTTGTCCCCGGGCTGGAGCTTTCTGGAAAAGATCAGCCGTTTGATATCGTCGGCGATCCTCGTCCCGAGGCGATCGCTCCTCTTGGGGGGGACCAGGAGCTGGTCCAAGTCGCCTCTCATGCCCTCAAGGTCTCTCCGCGTCGAGAGTTCGCGTCTCGGGCGGCCGTCCTGCCGCACGACGATCGGTCTTTGGGCTATTGGACTACCCACCAGCCCAAGCGGGTCCTAATCTACACGATGTTTTAAACCGAGTCAAAGGGGTAGAAGCGTCCTCAAGCGGGAGCGCTCGCGGTCAAAGGGGGAGGAAGAGAACCAGCGGGTAGAAGTCCCGCTCTTGGGAGCCGCCATGGAGCGTCTGACTGGGGAGGCCCTGCCTCCGCGCCGTTCCGGAGACGCCGATGCCGCACGCCTCCATGGAGCCGCTCAGAGCTCCATGCGGAGCCCATCTCGCGCCACCCAGACGGAGGCCAGGAAGGCGGCTTCGGCCAGCCGCTGCGCGTCCGCCCGGTCGGCCGAGGGATAGACGTGGTTGAGGACGAGCCGGCCGGCGCCGGCCGCCCGGGCGAGCTCGCCGGCCTGTCGGGCCGTGAGGTGCTCGGCCATGGTCGCCGCCGGCGGGAGGCTCGCCTCGAGCACCAGCACGTCGGCGTCCCGGGCGAACTCCTCCAGCTCAGGGCTCGGACCGGTATCCCCCGAGAGCACGAGGCTGCGGCCCCCGAGCTCCAGACGGAAGGCGAGGCTGGAGGCGATGTGCCGGACCGCTCCGGTCCTGCACCGGAGCTCCCCGAGGTAGAGCTCCTCGCCGGGTCGGAGCTCGTGGAGCCGCAGCTCGTAACGCTTCGGTTCGAGCCACCGCCCATGGGCAGCCGCGAGCGCGGCGACGAAGGCGGCGACGCCCGGCCCTCCGACGAGCTCCAGAGGCTTCTCCCTCGGCTCCTCGTCGTAGTTCGCGGCGAAGAGGAAGGGCGCCAGCTCGGTCACGTGATCGGGATGGAGATGGGTGAGGAGCACCGCGTCGACGTCCGCGTGCCGGATCCCCTCCCCCAGGAGGCCGTGAAGGGCCCCGAGCCCCAGGTCGACCGCGGCAGCGACGCCTCCGCCCCGGACGAGCGTGCAGGGCCCCCTCCGGTCCAAGCGGGGAACGCAGGTGCCCGTTCCGATCCAGGTGACGGTCAGGTTCTCTCGCACAGCGGCCCCGAGGCTGCGGTCAGGCTCATCCTCCCTTGAGCTTCGCCGCGACCTTCACGACCCGCGCCCCGAGGAGCTCGGCGGCCCGTTCGTCCTCCGGCCCCGGCGCCCCGTGACACGCCATCCCGTAGTGTCCGCCGGTCTCCAGGGGATCGCCGACGACGACCATCTCGTGGATGAGAAGCGCGCAGAGGATGGAGAGGAGCGTCGTCTCCTTCCCGCCGGTGTGGTGGCCGCCCGTCACGAAGGCCGCTCCGACCTTGTCCCGGAGCTTCCGGCGGACCGCCACGCTCCGATCGATGAACTCCTTCAGCTCGGCCGCGGGCGAACCGAAGTAGACGCCGCTCCCCAGCACGATCCCGTCGGCGGCCACGAGGTCTTCCCGGCCGACGTCGGGAGCGCGCTTGACGACCGCGGTCCCGCCGGCCTCCTCCACCCCCCGCCCGACAGCCTCCGCCACCTTCGCCGTGTTGCCGCTCCGGCTCGAGTACGCCACGAGAACCTGGATCATGCGTCCTCCGCCTGGTTGTCGGTTATCCGTTTCCGGTTATCGGTTGTCGGTCTAGAGGTGGCGGGAGGAATTCCGGGCGGTCTTCACTCCCGAGAACCGACAACTGATAACCGACGACCGCTCTTCAGTACACCGGCTTGTAGTCAAAGTGGTGCTCCGTCGTGATGTACCGCACCGTTCGGGAGAGGGAGCGCATCACGATGGAGTGGGTGTAGCCGCCTCCCTTGAAGTAGCGCACGCCCTTCAGGAGGTCTCCGTCCGTCACTCCCGTGGCCGCGAACATGACATCGCCCTTGGCGAGATCGTCGATCCCGTACACCTGCTCGAGATCCTCGATGCCCATCTGCCGGCAGCGGCGCCGCTCTTCCTCGCTCGTAAAGTGGAGCGTGCCCTGCATGTCGCCGCCGAGGCACTTGAGGGCGGCGGCGGCGAGGACGCCTTCGGGCCCTCCGCCGATCCCGATGAGCATGTGCACCGGGCTCTCCGGCAGACCCGCCGCCACGGCCGGCGCCACGTCGCCGTCCGGGATCAGCTTGATGCGCGCGCCGGTGGAGCGCACCTCGTCGATGAGCTCCTTGTGCCGGTCGCGGTTCAGGATGACGACCGTCATGTGCTCGGGGTAGAGGCCCAGGGCGTCCGCCACGTTCCCGATGTTCTGCGCCGGGGGTTTGCGGATGTCGATCGCGCCCTTCGCCTCCGCGCCGACGCAGATCTTGTCCATGTACATGTCGGGCGCGTGGAGGAAGCAGCCCCGGTTCGCCACGGCGATCGTCGCGATGGCGTTGGGCATGCCGGTGGCGCAGAGGTTCGTCCCCTCCAGCGGGTCCACCGCGATGTCCACCTGCAGCTCGCCCTTGCCGTTCCCGACGATCTCGCCGATGTAGAGCATTGGCGCCTCGTCCATCTCCCCCTCGCCGATGACGACCCGCCCCGTGAAGGGAATCGACTGGAGCGTTCGGCGCATCGCCTCGGTGGCCGCGTCGTCCGCGGCGTGTTTGTCGCCCCGTCCCATCCATCGGGCGCAGGAGAGGGCCGCCGCTTCGGTGACGCGGGCGAGTTCCAGGGCCAGGTTACGTTCCATGAGCGCCTCCGCTATGGGGGTTTACGGCGGTTATCGGTTATCCCCTCCGGGAGGAGCCAGGCCGGAGGGCTCGAACGGACCGGGATCCGGCGGTCCGAAGATCACCGCGTGCACCTTCGTCACGCCGGTCCGCTGCTCGCCGACGAAGTTCTCCTCGAGAAACGGAAAGACCACACCGTCGACCTCGTGGAAGTTTCCGTACTTCGTGGCGAAGGAGCCGCGGCTCTGCCCGAGCTGGAGCGACCCCTCGACCCAGACGACCCGGTACGTTTTCGGGTGGATCCAGAACGTCACCGCCAACTCGTTCGACCACGGCAGGCGGAGGACCCGATACTCGGCGTCTTCCCTGGCCTTGCTCCCGAGGTCCTGCAGCGCGCTTCGCCGCCACACGAGGCACTCCGGCAGGGCCGAACGGACCAGCTGGTACATCATAGCGACCTTGGGCAACCCGTCTACCCGCCGCAAGACGCGCTCGTCGCCGCGCCAGCCCTTCTCGCCGTCGAGGATCCGGACCTCGCTCGCCGTGGGATACCGGATCTCCACCCTCAGGCGATCGGGCCGCTGGTAGTCCCGGCGGAAGGTACCCGCCGTACCCTGTATCGTCGCCTGGATCTCGCCCTCGGCGCGGAAGGTCCCGAGGCGCTCCAAGGCAGCCGTGCCTCCGTACGCCTCGACGACGCGGTCGACGAGGTCCGAGGGCTCGGAAGCCCGGGCGGGGATGGCTCCCGCGACGAGAAGCGTGGTCAGCAGCACGAGGAGCGCGCTCACGCCGCCCCTCGCAGTCCGAGGAGCCTCGCCAGATTCCCGCCGAGCACGGCCGCACGTTCCTCTTCCCGGACTCCGGCCGCGTCCAGGTCTCGCGCGTACCGGGGCAGGCGGAGGAGGGGAAAGTCGCTCCCGAAGAGGAGCCGGTCCCTCCCGGCGATCTCGAGGAAGGACCGATAGATGGCGGGCTCGTAAAGATAGGGCCCGGCGGCCGTGTCGAAGTACGCGTTGCGCAGCACCTCGCGCACCTCCTTCTTCATGAGCTCGTAGGCGAAGAGCCCTCCGCCCCAGTGCGCCAGGATCCACGGGGTCTGCGGGTGGGCGCGGACGAGGGCGTAGATCTCGGAGGGCTCCATCCGGCTCTTGCCCGGATAGGCGTGCCCCACCGGTTCGTTGGTATGGAGGAGGAGCGGCACCCCCGCCTCCCGGCAGAGCTCCGCGAGCGGAGCCAGGGACCGACGGACGGACTCCCCGAGGCCCTCCCCGTACGTCGCGAGCTCGCCGAGGCCTCTCGCGCCGAGGGAGAGGCAGCGCTCCGCCTCCCGCAGGGCCGCCGTGCCGCCCAGCGGATGGACGCAGCCGAAGGGGACAATCGCGCCGGGAAAACGCCGGGCGGCGTCCAGGACGTACTCGTTGCAGAGCTGCGCGAGGGCGGCGCTGCGCCAGGGGAAGCCGAAGGCGCACGCGGCGTCGAGCCCGTCGGAGCGGAGGTACTCGACGAGCTCCTCGGCGCCGGCCAGGGAGGACTTGGGATCCGCGTACAGCAGCTGGAAGTCCGGTTCCCCCCCGAAGTACTCTTCCCGGCGAGCGGCGATCTCGGGCGGGAAGATGTGGGTATGACAGTCGAGGATCATTCCTGGTTCCGGTGACGGGTGCATCCGGGCTCGACGGGCGTTCGCGGATCATACGCGCCGAGTCCCCCGGTGTCCACAGCAAGCCCGTGAAAGCACACTGGAAATCCAGGACGAAAGCACACTAGAATCGCCGCGCCGTCCGCTCCGTCTCGACAGGAACCCCATGCCGTCGCCGTCCCCTCGCACGATTCTCCGCGCCGGAGCCCTTCTCCTCGCCGCGCTCGCGCTGTACGAGGCGTGGACCTTCTATCGGGTGTGGCGCTGGGTCGACCGGAACCCGGAGCGCACGTCCTTCATGGAGCTGCGGCTGTCCCAACTGCGCCGGGAATCCCCCGAGGCCGAGCTCCGGCAGAAGTGGGTGCGGTACGGCCAGATCGCTCCGTCGCTCAAGCGGGCCGTGCTCGCCGCTGAGGACATCCGCTTTCTCCGCCACGACGGCTTCGATTGGGAGGGCATCGAGGACGCGCTGGAGAAGAACCTTCGCTCCGGCCGGATCGTGGCCGGCGGCTCCACGGTCAGCCAACAGCTGGCGAAGAACCTCTTCCTTTCCGACGGTCGCACTCCTTGGAGGAAGGCCCAAGAGGCGGTGATCACGCTCATGCTGGAAACCACCATGAGCAAGCGCCGGATCCTCGAGATCTACCTGAACGTGATCGAGTGGGGGCAGGGGATCTTCGGCGCGCAGGCCGCTTCCAACCATTACTTCGGGTTGGCCGCGGCCCACCTCTCGCCCGAGCAGGCGGCGAGGCTCGCGGCGATGATCCCGAACCCGCGCTACTACGACGAGAACCGCAACGCGAGGGAGCTCAACCGGCGCACGCGCCTCATCCTGGCCCGGATGCGGCATGTCCGGGTGCCGTAAGGAGTGACGCCAGGATCAACGTGATGGAGATCGACGGATACCACGCCGTCATCACCTTCGACCCCGACATCAACTTGTTTCGCGGCGAGTTCGTCGACCTGAACGGCGGGGCCGATTTCTACGCCGCAGACGTCGAGAGCCTGCGCCGAGAGGGCCAGACTTCGCTCAAGGTCTTTCTCGACATGTGCCGCGAAGACGGCGTAGAGCCCCGGCGTCACTTCTCCGGCCGCTTTAACCTGCGGCTGCCGCCAGAGCTCCACCGCGACATCGCCGCCGCCGAGGGCGTGAGCCTCAACGCCTGGGCCCTGAAGCACCTCGAACGCGCCGCACACGGCTGAGCCTCGCCCGCATCGTCTTTGCGGGGAGGAGTGCGGGACGCTGGCCGATTTGGAGGATGACCGAAATCGAGAAGTGGCCACGAGCCCCGAACACCGGCGCGAAACGCGCCCGCATCACCTGGTGCTTGCCCCTGGAGTAGGACTCAGCCGGACCGTAGCAGGCCCCTCGCCGGCCAGGGAAAGATCTGCTAGGATCACGCGATCGCAGGGCACCCGGGCCCTCCACAGGATCCCCATGAGGCTGCGGTTCATCCAGTCCGGCTCGTTCTTGAGCCTGGTCCTCTTCGGCTTCTCCCTGGTCCTCCTTCCGCTCACCGTCGCGTTCGTGAGCGCGGTGAGCTCCCTCGACGATCTCGCGACCCAGACGAGGCAAGCCCTCTACCGCACCACCGGGGCCACCAACAACAGCCGGGCCGTGTGGGAGCAGGCCATCGACATGGAGCGGAAGGTGCGCCTCTTCGTCGTGCTCGGGGATCCCTCCGCCCGGGCGGCGTTCTTCGACGAGTACGAGGAGTTCAGGCTGGCGCTCGGCGCCCTCGGGCGGGTGCCCGTGGGGGAGGACCTCCGGCAGGAGCTCGACGCCATCGAACGGAAGGGCCGGCAGATCGCCGACGTGATGCAGCGCGCCGCCCAGTGGCCGGAGCTCGTGACGAGCGTCGTACCGGAGTTCGTCACGCTCCACCGTCTCGCCAAGGACATCCTCGACGACGCGAGCACCCTGACGCTCCGCGAAGCCGAGGTGCTCGAGAAGCGGCTGGAGCAAGCCCGGACGCTCCTCACCCGGCTCGCCGTGGCGCTGCTGCCCTCGGCCGCGCTGCTCGCGGCAGGCCTCGCGTACCTCATCACGCGGCCGGTGGGGCAGATCCACCGGGCGATCCATCGCCTAGGTGAAGGCGACTTCTCGACCGCCATCTCGGTCCGCGGGCCCCGGGACCTTCAGGAGCTCGGCAGCCAGCTCGACTGGCTGCGCCACAGGCTCGTCGAGCTGGAAGGCGAGAAGCGAAAGCTCCTCGCCCACGTCTCCCACGACCTCAAAACTCCCCTGACGGCCATCCGGGAGGGCACCGAGCTCCTCCTCGAGGGCGTCGTCGGCCCGGTCACGCCGGAGCAGCACGAGGTCGCCCAGATCATGCATCAGAACAGCGTCGAGCTGCAGCGGCTGATCGAAAACCTGCTCGACCTCAGCACGGCCTCCGCGCGGCCCGCCCCCCTGTCCGCCTCGGGCGGTCTCGAGCCCCTCTCGCTCCGGGCGCTCCTGGAGGAAGTGCTCGCGGATCACAAACCCGCGCTCCTGAAAAAGGAGATCCGCGTGGAGTCCCGACTGCAGGAGCTCGGGATCGTGGGCCGGGCGGGGCTCCTGCGCACGGTCTTCGACAATCTCGTCGGTAACGCGGTCAAGTTCACGCCTTCCGGTGGTACACTCGGCGTCGCGGTGAGCTCGGAAGGAGGCGGCGCCCTCGTGGACGTGTGGGACTCGGGCCCGGGAATCGAGCCGGCGGACCGGGAGCGCATCTTCGAGCCCTTCTTCCAGGGAGACGTGCGGGGCACGGGTCCCCTGAAGGGCAGCGGCCTCGGACTTTCCATCGCGAGCGAGCACGTGAAGGCGCACGGAGGCAAGATCGAGCTCGTGGAGACCTCCTCCGGAGCTCACTTTCGCGTTACGCTCCCCCTCCTGCCGCATGGAGCAGAGTCGTGACGGGTAACGGGAAACTCCTCGCCTCGGCCCTCGCTCTCGCGAGCCTCGGTCTCGCCGCTTGCACCGCGGGCTCGGCCGGGTCGAGGCGCGCGGCTGCAGCGTCGTGCACCGTGGAATCGATCCTCTCCTTCTCGGAGCGCTACGGCGGCCTGGGACAGAAGGAAGCCGAGGCGGCCTACGCCGAGACCCGCGCGGCCTTCCAGCGGACCGGCTCGGAGTGCGACCGCCTCCGGCTCGCCTTCCTGCTCAGCCACCCGGAAGGCAAGGGCCACCGGGACGACGCGCACGCGCTGAGGCTCCTGACCGCGCCCGCGTCCGCCGGGGGTCCGAAGGATCCCGCCCTCGCTTCGCTCTCGAAGTACGCGGCCGACACCCTGGCCTCCAGGACCGATCTGGACGCCCGGTGCCGGGTCTCGATGAAGAAGCTGGTAGACGAGCGCGCCCGGGCCGACTCGCTCCAGCGGAAGATCGACGGGCTCAGGCAGATTGAGGAACTCCTCCAACAGCGACAGAGGAACTAGGGCCGACCATGGAACCCACGCGACAGAGAATTCTGATCGTCGACGATGACCCGGCGCTCCTGCGCCTCCTCACGCTGCGGCTGACCTCCGCCGGCTACGAAGTGACCACCGCCGAGAGCGGCGAACAGGCGCTGGCGCGGCTCGTTCCGGCGAGACCGCAGCTCGTCATCACCGACCTGCGGATGGAGCCCATGGACGGGATGGCGCTCTTCGACGCCCTCCGGAAGGTGAACGCCACTCTCCCGGTGATCATGCTCACGGCCCACGGCTCGATTCCGGAGGCCGTCGCGGCCACGAAGCGCGGCGTCTTCAGCTTCCTGACCAAGCCCTTCTCCGGAAAGGAGCTCCTCGAGGAGGTCGAGCGCGCGTTGCGGCTCTCCGGGCCTCCGCAGGCGGAGCCCGGCGGCGACTCCCAGTGGCGCAGCGCCATCGTGAGCCGCAGCCCGGCCATGGAGGAGCTCCTGGGGAAGGCGTGGCTCGCAGCCCAGAGCGATTCGAGCGTGCTCATCTGCGGCGAGAGCGGCACCGGGAAGGAGCTCCTCGCCCGGGCCATCCATGCGGCGAGCGCCCGCCGGGACCGGGCGTTCGTGGCCGTCAACTGCGGGGCGATCCCCGATGCCCTCCTCGAGTCGGAGCTCTTCGGCCACAGCCGCGGCTCCTTCACGGGTGCGCACCAGAACTACGAGGGGCTCTTCCAAGCGGCCGAGGGAGGATCCCTCCTGCTCGACGAGATCGGCGACATGCCCCTGTCGCTCCAGGTGAAGCTTCTGCGGGTCCTCCAGCAGAAAGAGGTGCGACCGGTCGGCTCCACGAAGCCCGTGGAGGTCGACGTACGGATCATCTCCGCCACCCACTGCAACCTGGAGGAGGAGATCGCCGAGGGAAACTTCCGCGAAGACCTCTTTTACCGGCTCAACGTGATCGCCCTGCAGATCCCCACTCTGGCCGAGCGGCGCGAGGACATCCCGGTCCTGGCGAACTACTTCCTGCAACAGGTGGCGCAGAAGAACCGCAGGGAGATCTCCAGCTTCGCCCCGGACGCCCTCGAGCTGCTGCTCACCGCCCCCTGGCCCGGGAACGTCCGACAGCTCTTCAACGTCGTCGAGCAGGCGACCGCCCTGACGACGACGCCCATCATCTCCGCCGCCCTCGTCGCGAGCGCGCTCAAGAAGAACGAGGAGGAGATCCTCTCTTTCGCCCAGGCTCGCAAGCACTTCGAGCAGGAGTATCTGGTGCGCCTGCTGCAGATGACCAGCGGAAACGTCGCGAAGGCCGCCCGCCTGGCGCAGCGGAACCGGACCGACTTCTACAAGCTCCTGCGGAGAAACCAGATCGACCCCAGTCTTTTCAAGGACGTCGGCTGAGGAGAGGCGCATGTTGGACGGGGTGACGGCCTACGTCCTCCTCGGCGTGCTCGCGGGGACGGTCAGCGGCCTCATCGGCATCGGTGGCGCGGTGATCATCATTCCCGCGCTCGTCTGGCTCCTGGGCTTCACCCAGCACCAGGCCCAGGGGACGGCGCTCGCGCTCATGGTCCCCCCCATCGGGCTCCTGGCCGCCTGGACGTACTACAAGGCCGGCTACGTGGACGTGAAGGCCGCGCTGCTCATCTGCGCGGGCTTCTTCGTCGGAGGGCTCCTCGGGGGGAAGCTCGCCGTGGCGCTCCCGGCGGCGGCGCTCCGCAGGGCCTTCGGCGTCGTCATCTTCCTGATGTCTCTCCGGATGATCTTCGGCCGCTGATGCCGATCCACCTCGGCCGTAGGCCCTCCCGGGAGGGGTGGATCAGCTTCGAGACCGATCCCTACCTCACGAAGACGAAGGAGAGGCTCTACCGGCGCTGCCTCCCGTGCCTCTCGGGGCTCCTCGAGCAGCTCAAGGCGGGCACTCCGCGCATCGAGCTGCGGGAGGCGTGGACGTGCTGGAAGGTGACGGTGGTCGCCTCCGGCCCGGAGGAGTGCCAGCGGATCCTGGAGGCCTTCGGAGAGGCGTTTCCGGCCGAACCGGTGCTCGGGAAGCTCGGGGGCGGGGTGGGCCGGAGCACCTGCGCCGTCGTCTTCCACACCGAGAGCGAAGAGCGCCGGGACGAGCTCGTCAGCCTCCTCCGGACCGTGCTCGCGAGCCGCTTTCCGGGAAAGGCGGTCTTCTCCTCCCGGGCGTGCGGAAACCCCTACGAGACGCTCCTCGGCCCGTGGCCCGCGTGGCAGCGCCTGGCAACCATCAAGCATCCGGAGAAGCTGGGTAGCGTGAAGGAGAACCTGATCGCGAGCCTCTACCGGCAAGGCTCCTGAGAACGACCCCTACGCAAACGCCCCATCCTTGGGGCGCTGGGGCGCTCCCCTCCAGGAAGCGAAACGCCCGCGAAGCGGGCGATTCTACGGGCAACGGGGGAGAGTTGGGCAGTTTAACGTCGTGCCCAGGACTCTCTAGGGCAGCCCTCGCTACAGTGGGCGACGCGCGGAAGCATGAAGCGCTTCATCGTGCTCACCTCCTTCCTTCTGGGATGGGCGAAACAGGGAAGAGTCTAAGAACCGGCTCCGGGGGTGTCAAGGCAAGGAGGGGATTGGAGGCGTAACCCATGCCGATCATCGCCCTGACGACGGATTTCGGGCTGGAAGACGCCTACGTCGGCATCGTAAAGGGCGTCGTCCTCGGCTTGTGCCCCGGCGCGACCGTCGTCGACGTGAGCCACGCCGTGCCGCCCCAGGACGTGCTCGCGGGCTGCCTAACGCTCGAGGCGGCGCGGCCCTACTTCCCCCCGGATACGATCCACCTGGCCGTCGTCGATCCCGGCGTCGGTACGGACCGGCGCGCGCTCCTGGCGGTGACCGGGCACGGCAGCTTCCTCGCGCCCGACAACGGCCTCCTCTCCTTCCTCGACGCCGCCGAGATCCGGGACCTGCGCTCCGTCGAGAATCCCGCCTACCGACTCCGGCCCGTGAGCCGAACGTTTCACGGCAGGGACGTCTTCGCGCCGGCCGCCGCGCACCTGGCGGCGGGCGCGCCCTCGAGCTCTTTCGGTCCTCCCCTCGCCGAGATGGTCCGGCTCCCCCTCCCCCGCGCCCGGATGACCCCCGAGGGTCTCGCCGGAACCATCCTCTCCTTCGACCGCTTCGGCAACGCCCTCACTTCGATTCGGGCCGGTGAGATCTCCTACGACGCCCGCACCCTCCGCGTCCGCGACGAGGCCATCCCGGTCGTTCCGACGTACGCTTCCGTGTCGGAGGGCTCTCCCCTGGCGCTCGTCGGCTCCTCCGGGCGCCTCGAGGTGGCGGTCCGAAACGGGAGCGCCCGGGAGCGACTGCGCCTCCAATCCGGCGATCCAGTGCTTCTATGCACTTGAGATTTGCCCCGTCGTCAGGATATATAGGCTGAATCGGTTTTGTACGCAGCGAACTAGGGAGGAACGAAGCCTCATGGCGGAAGGCGGCAGTGCTTTCGAAAGGATTCCCGACGACGTGACCCGCCCGGCGGCGGTCCGCAGCGCGCAGGTCTTGCTGCAGGCCGAGCTGCTCCGAGCGGGGGCGCAGTGGGAAGAGAGCCTGGCCGTCCTCCGTGAGCTCGCGAGCCATCGCCGGTCGTTCCCTTCGGCGGCTCAAGCTCTGATCTGGTACCGCTCCGGCTATCATCCGGATCTCTGACAAGCGTCCAGATTCAACCCGCCCGCGGCACCCGCTCATCCGAATCGAGTCGGCCACGGTCGGCGCGGTCCTCCCCTTCCCGGGAGAAACGCTCTGGCCGGAAGGGGCTCGATCTTACCACGCTGCACGTTCTTGCTCTCTCATGACCCGAGGGCTGCGCCACCGGACCTTCGACTCGGTCCCGTAAACGCCCTCTCCGCCGCTGTGATCCCGTGGATCGCGCGGGACGACCGAGCCGACGAGGAGGAACCATGTCTCAACGCCGCATGATCACTGTCGACGGGAACGAGGCCGCCGCCTCCATCGCCCACCGGCTGAGCGAGGTGATCGCCATCTACCCGATCACGCCTTCCTCTCCCATGGGGGAGTTCGCCGACGAGTGGGCGGCCCAGGGGGTGAAGAACATCTGGGGAACCGTGCCGCAGGTGACCGAACTCCAGTCCGAGGGCGGAGCTGCGGGGACCGTGCACGGCTCCCTCCAGGCCGGCGCCCTGACGACGACCTTCACGGCCTCCCAGGGGCTCCTCCTGATGATCCCCAATATGTACAAGATCGCCGGGGAGCTGACGCCCTTCGTCATGCACGTGACCGCGAGGTCGCTCGCGGCCCACGCCCTCTCCATCTTCGGAGATCAGGCCGACGTGATGGCGTGTCGCCAAACCGGGTTCGCGATGCTCGCCTCGGCCTCGGTCCAGGAGGCGCACGACCTCGCCCTCGTCGCCCACTCGGCGACGCTCGCGGCGCGCATCCCGTTCCTCCACTTCTTCGACGGCTTCCGGACCTCCCACGAAGTCTCCAAGATCGAGGAACTCACGGACGACGACCTCCGGTCCCTCATCGACGACGACCTCGTCCGCACCCACCGGGAGCGCGCCCTCAACCCGGACCGCCCGGTGATCCGGGGCACGGCGCAGAACCCGGACACGTATTTCCAGAACCGCGAGGCCGCGAACCCCTACTACCTGGCGTGCCCCGCGGCCGTCCAGAAGGCGATGGACGCCTTCGCCCGGATCTCGGGCCGTCAGTACCGGCTCTTCGACTACGTCGGGCATCCCGAGGCCGAGCGGGTGATCGTCCTCATGGGCTCCGGCGCGGAGACGTGCGAGGAGACCGCCGAGTGGCTCGCTGCCCGGGGCGAGAAGGTGGGGGTGGTGAAGGTCCGACTTTATCGCCCGTTCTCCGTGAGGGACTTCGCCGCCGCGCTTCCGTCCAAGGTGAAGGCGATCGCCGTCCTCGACCGCACGAAGGAGCCCGGCGCCATCGGCGAGCCGCTCTACCTCGATGTCGTAAGCGCGCTGCGCGAGGCGAGGGTGGCCGGCCTGACGCGGTTCGAAAAGGAGCCCGAGGTCATCGGCGGCCGCTACGGGCTCTCCTCCAAGGAGTTCAACCCCTCGATGGTCAAGGCGATCTTCGAAGAGCTCGCGAAGGCCGCTCCGAAGCCGCACTTCACCGTCGGTATCGAGGACGACGTCACGCACCTCTCGCTCCCGTGCGACCCCACCTTCGATATCGAGCCGGCCGACGTCGTCCGGGCCGTCTTCTTCGGCCTCGGGGCGGACGGCACCGTGGGCGCCAACAAGAACTCGATCAAGATCATCGGCGAGGAGACGCCGAACTACGCCCAAGGCTACTTCGTCTACGACTCAAAGAAGTCGGGCGGCATCACGATCTCCCATCTGCGGTTCGGGCCCCGCCCGGTCCGCTCGCCCTACCTGATCAAACAGGCGAACTTCGTCGCCTGCCATAACTACATCTTTCTGAAGAAGTACGACGTGCTCGAGTACGCGCAGCCCGGGGCCGTCTTTCTGCTCAACGAGCCCTACGGTCCGGACGCCATCTGGGACCACCTGCCCCGCGAGGTGCAGGAGTCGATCATCGAGAAAAAGCTCAGGTTCTACGTGATCGACGCTCTGGACGTGGCGCAGCGGACGGGCATGGGCGGCCGGATCAACACGATCATGCAGACGTGCTTCTTCGCGATCTCGGGCGTCTTGCCGCGGGAAGAGGCGATCGAGCAGATCAAGTACTCGATCAAGAAGACCTACGGCAAGAAGGGCGAGGAGCTCGTACGGAAGAACTTCGAGGCGGTGGACGAGACCCTGGCGAACCTCCATGAGGTGAAGGTCCCGGAACGCGTCACGGCGACGCGCTCCCGCCCGCCCACCGTCTCGCCCGAAGCGCCCGAAATCGTCCGAAACGTCGAAGCCGTCATGATGGCGAACCAGGGCGACCGCCTTCCGGTGAGCGCGCTGCCGCCGGACGGTACGTGGCCCACCGGGACGACCAAGTGGGAGAAGCGAAACATCGGCGTGGAGATCCCGGTCTGGGACCCTGCCGTCTGCATCCAGTGCGGCAAGTGCTCCTTCACCTGCCCCCACGCGACGATCCGGATCAAGACTTACGAGCCGGGCCGGCTCGAGGGCGCCCCGGCGACGTTCCGCTCCGCGGAGGCCAAGGGGGCGGACTTCAAGGGCCTGCGGTTCACGGTCCAGGTCGCGCCCGAGGACTGCACGGGCTGCGGCCTCTGCGTGATGACTTGTCCCGCCAAGGACAAGTCGAACCCCAAGCACAAGGCGATCAACCTGGCGCCCCAGGCGCCCCTGCGCGACGCCGAACGCGAGAACTTCGACTTCTTCCTCTCGCTCCCGCAGCCGGACCGGGCGACGCTCAAGATCGACCTCAAGGGCTCGCAGCTCCTCGAGCCGCTCTTCGAGTTCTCCGGCTGCTGCGCGGGCTGCGGCGAGACACCGTACATCAAGCTCGTCTCTCAGCTCTTCGGCGACCGGCTGATCGCGACGAACGCCACGGGTTGCGCGTCCATCTACACGGGGAACCTGCCGACGACGCCCTACACCAAGAACGCCGAAGGGCGGGGACCCGCCTGGGCGAACTCGCTCTTCGAGGACAACGCGGAGTTCGGCTACGGGATCCGGGTGGCCCTCGACAAGCACGAGGAGCAGGCGCGCGAGCTCCTGCAGGCGCTGGCGGGAGAGCTCGGGGACGAGCTCATGACGGCGCTCCTCGAAGCCGACCAGTCCACCGAGGCGGGCATCGTCGCCCAGCGCGACCGGGTGAAGGCGCTCCGGGAGCGGCTCGGGCGCTCGAGCCGGCCGGAGGCCCGGCGACTCGAGGTCCTCTCGGATTACCTCGTCCGAAAGAGCGTCTGGATCATGGGCGGGGACGGCTGGGCCTACGACATCGGCTACGGCGGCCTCGACCACGTGATCGCCATGGGCCGGGACGTGAACATCCTGGTCCTCGATACCGAGGTCTACTCCAATACCGGCGGCCAGGCCTCCAAGTCGACGCCCATCGGCGCCTCGGCGAAGTTCGCCTCGGCGGGCAAGGCGCTTCCGAAGAAGGACCTGGGCCTCATCGCCATGACCTACGGGAACGTCTACGTGGCCAAGGTCGCCTCGGGCGCGAAGGACGTGCAGACGCTCAAGGCGCTCCAGGAGGCGGACTCCTACCGGGGCACCTCGCTCGTGATCGCCTACTCCCACTGCATCGCCCACGGCTACGACCTCGCCTACGGCAACGAGCAGCAGAAGCTTGCGGTCTCCTCCGGCCACTGGCCCCTCTACCGCTTCGACCCCCGGCGGTCGGAACGGGGGGAGAACCCCCTGCAGCTCGACTCCGGCGCCCCGTCGGTCCCCCTAAAGGACTACATCTACAACGAGACCCGCTACCGGATGGTCGAGAAGATGGACCGCCAGCGCGCGCAGATGCTACTGAAGTCCGCCGAAGAGCACGTCCGCGACAAGTTCCACTTCTACGAGCAGCTGGCGGCGATGCCGCCGCGTTCGAAGGAGTAGGATTCGGGGCCGGTTGATTAAAAGACCCCTCCCGGAACGGGAGGGGTCTTTTGTTTCCGGCGGGATCGGCGTGTTCGCTTCGGGCTCCGCGGTCGGGGTCCTCCTACCACTTCCTTGAAGATTCGGATCGCTGCTCCGAATTTTCAAGGATAGAGTTGCTTCCATGCTTCCACGGCCTCGCTTCCTCCACTCCCTCGATGCAGCGACCCGCCGGTCCCCGGTAACCGCCCTCCTGGGGCCTCGGCAATGCGGCAAGACCACGCTCGCCAAAGAATTCGGGCGGGAATCGCAGCTCGACGTACTACGACCTGGAATCAGTACCAGACCGGCGTCGGTTGCAGAATCCGGAGATGGCGCTCGGCTCCGCTGACGGACTGGTCATTCTGGACGAGGTGCAGGCCATGCCCGAGCTCCTTTCGGCGCTACGGGTCGTCGTGGACCGGGAAGAGACACGAGCGCGCTTCCTGGTGCTGGGGAGCGCGTCTCCGGAGATCGTGCGTGGCGCCTCAGAGACCCTGGCCGGCCGCATCGAGTTCGTGGAGCTCGGAGGATTCGACCTGATGGAAGTCGGCCTGGGGGAGTGGCAGCGCCTGTGGCTCCGGGGCGGGCTGCCGCGGTCGTACCTCGCCGCGTCGGAGGAGGACAGCGTCGCGTGGCGGGAAGGCTTCATCCGGACCTTCCTCGAGCGCGACGTGCCGCAGGTGGGCATGACCGTCCCTCCGGCAGCCATGCGCAGGTTCTGGACCATGCTCGCCCACTACCACGGCCAGACGTGGAACGCGTCGGAGCTGGGCCGCGCTATGGGGCTTACAGACAAAACTGTCCGCCGTTACCTCGACCTGCTGACGGGCACCTTCATGGTGCGGCAACTCCAGCCCTGGCACGAGAACGTGGCCAAGCGCCAAGTGAAGGCCCCCAAGATCTACTTGCGCGATTCCGGCCTACTCCACGGCCTCCTCGATCTGCCGGACCTTCCGAGCCTCACCGGCCATCCGCGGGTCGGGGCGTCGTGGGAGGGCTTCGCTCTGGAACAGGTTCTCCGGGTGGTGCTCCCGCCCCAGGCGTACTTCTGGGCCACACACGGCGGAGCGGAGCTCGACCTCCTCTTCTTCCATCGCGGGCGGCGGTACGGCGTGGAGGTAAAGTTCACCGAGGCCCCCACGCTCACCCGATCGATGCGAGTCGCACTGGAGGACTTGGCTCTCGAACGGCTGTGGGTGGTTCATCCGGGAAGACACGCTTACGAGGCAGAGGACCGGGTTGCCTTCCTCCCCCTGTCCCAACTGGACGCCGTTCAGCGGGGACTTGCGCCGTCAGCCTAGCGGGACCTTCCACGGTTTCCGACTCGTCCCGATTCAATCGCTCAGGTTCGAGTCCTGCTTGGCGCGCCATTGAAAGGAACAGGGGTTGCGGTAAGCGGCCGTAACCCTTGGGGGGGCGGCCGGAACGCTGCTCGCTTCGCAGGTTATCTGGCTGGGCCCCATCGAAGACACCTCTCAGACGTTCGAAGAACCCGAGGCGCGGAAGTAAGCGCGAAAGCGCCTGAAGACGTTGAAGCTACGCCGCGCGTCGGCCGAGGGTGAGGTGGATCTCGACTTCGTCCCAGGGCACGAAGACGCGCCCGTCGCTGTCCTTCTCGGCAAGCCCGAGCTCCAGGAGCTTCGCCACGTCCGAGTGGACGTTCGAGTAGTTTCGGCAGAGCCGCTTCGCCAGCTGGTAGATGCTCTGGGCACCCGAAGCCTTGAGTGCCTCGAGCGTCTGCATCCTCTTGGGCGTGAGCTCTGCAAAGAGCTCAGCAGCGGTGGAGAAGCCCAGATGGTAGTCCGCCTCGGGCAGGTTCTCGCCAGCATCAAAGGCTCGCGCGATCGTAAGCGAGCGCTCCAACGTCTTTTCGACCGTGTCGACCCCGATGATCGCCTTTCGCATGGTT
Source organism: Deltaproteobacteria bacterium (assembly GCA_016218905.1). The sequence continues at coordinate 418 of JACRCS010000760.1, read as the reverse complement.
ACCCCGCGTACCGCCGCACGTCGTGAGCGAAGTCGAGCAGGAGCTGAGTGAGCGTGGTGAACCGGTACGGCTTCTCGTCGGCTCCGTAGTGGACGTGATCGCCCTTCCCGGATTCATTGTCGTAGCGCACGAGGCACGTGCCCTTCTTGCCGCAATAGAGACTGTACTTGAGCCCTTGTGGCCGGTCGGAAGTCGGCTCGGGTAACTGCCAGACAGTGCGCTCGATGACCAGATCGCCGGCAATTATCTTGTCTCGAAGGACCAGCTTTGCACTCACTATTGCAGCATAGGCAATATAGTGACCTGCGTCAACGGCCGCGGTTCGCCGCCGCCCGGGCGCCCTGGAAGCATAAGGAGCCCGCCGCCGAAAAGGGCGATCGTTCCGGGCTCCGGCACGGGCGCCGACCTTTCGATGATG
>JACRCS010000759.1 GCA_016218905.1 Deltaproteobacteria bacterium | reverse complement strand
TGGTGGCGATGTTCGCTGACGAGCAGGACGGCAGGGGGCGGGTGCTCCTCGCCTCGTCGTCGGGCTACGGTTTCGTCACGGAGATCGGGCAGCTCGTCGGCCGCAATCGGGCCGGCAAGGCGGTGGTCAACACCGACGGGGGTGTGCTCCTGCCGCCGGTGCTCCTGAGCCCCGAGGCCGACCTCGTCGCGGCCGTCAGCAGCGCCGGCTACCTGCTCGTCTTCCCGCTCGGCGAGCTGCCGGAGCTCCCGAAGGGCAAGGGCAACAAGATCATCGCGCTCCGGCCGGGGGAGAGGCTCGCCCGCCTCCTGGTCTTCTCCAAGTCCATCACGCTGCCCAACAAACGGGCGGGCAGCGAGCTCCTCATGAACCGCAAGGAGCTCGAGGAGTACACGCGAAGCCGCGGTGCTCGAGGCCGGCTGGTCCCGAAGAACGTGGCGATCGCGAAGCTCTGAACCCAAGGTGCGTTCAAAGAGACAAGCGGGGCTGGCCGACCGGTCCACAGCGAAGCAAGACGCGGTTTCGAAACGGCCGGCCGGGAGCGCGTGAAAAGCCCGGACTGCCAAGATTCGTCCTGCCAGAGCGATGGGATTCGAAGGATCGTCTTGCGCAGTCGTGGACCCGGCGGACAGCCCCGTGCCAGAAGCGATCGATCGCACCATCGTCTGCGCGGCCTCTCGGTCAAGCCGCCGGCCCGCGGCGCCGATGAGGGGAACGTGGACCAGGAGAAACGATGACGATCGCGGAGCCCGAGGGCCGCGTGCCTCCGCCGGACCCGGAGTCCTTCGGCCGGATCGCGGACCTCATCTACCGGCAAGTTGGCATCCGGCTCGGACCCGGCAAGGGCTACTTCGTGGAGGGGCGCCTGGGTCGGCTCTACCGGGAGCTGGGATGCCGGGACTGGGCCGACCTGTGCCGGCAGCTCGAGGCCGCCGGCGCGGGCGCTCGCCGCGACGCCTTCATCGACGCCGTGGTGACCGGGGAGACCCAGTTTTTTCGCGATGAGCTTCCCTTTCGGGCGCTTGCCGAGAAGATCCTGCCCGAGGCACGGCAGGGGGCGGACCAGCCTCTTCGGTTCCGGGTGTGGAGCGCGGGGTGCAGCACCGGCCAGGAGCCCTTCAGCATCGCCATGGCCCTGTGGGACTGCGTGGAGCGGGGAGCGGCGGAGCTCGACATCTGGGCCACCGACGTTAGCGCTGCCTCTCTGCGGCGGGCGCAGGACGGGGTCTACGACGAGCTCGAGCTCGCCCGGGGCCTCTCGGCCGAGCGCCGCCGGCGCTTCTTCGAGGAGCTCCCCGGCCGCGGCGCGCGCGTGGGGGGGCCGCTGCGCCGGGCCGTCCGGTTCCAGCGCCTGAACCTCGCGACCGACCCGGTCTGCGGGCCCGGGTTCCACGCGGTCTTCTGCCGCAACGTCGCGATCTACTTCGACACCGAGGGCAAGCGTCGCCTCCACCAGACCCTCGAGAGCGCGGTAGCGCCGGGCGGCTACCTGATCCTGGGGGCAGCCGAGACGCAGCTCCTCGGGAGGAGTTCCTTCCGGGTCGAGCACTTTCACCGCTGCCTTCTCTTCCGCAAGGCCGGCGGGGCGCGGCCGTGACGCGGCGACCCGCCTCCCCACCGCCCGTCGCCGGGGAGCGGCGCGCGAGCCCCCGGAGCCCGCTGGTCGTGCGGGAGGCCCAGTGCCGGGTCGGCATCGACGTCTTCTTCGGGTGCGCCGTCAACGTGGGGCGGGGCGGGCTCTTCATCTCCTCCGTGCGGCCGCGCCAGCCGGGCGAGATCCACGAGATCCAGTTCGAGGTCCCCGGCCTCGACCGCGTCTTTCGCTGCCGGGCGCGCGTGGTGTGGTCGCGGCGCTACGCGGCCAAGTCCTCTCGGTCCCCGGGCTTCGGGCTGCAGTTTCTCGACCTGCCCCAGGAGGACCGCCGCGCCTTGGAGGAGTGGGTGGTGAGGGAGAGCGCGGTGGCCGGAGGACCATAGATCTCCGGCTGCGGTGCTCGTTGAACTCCCCGCGGCCCCCTGGCGCCGTCCCCGGTTCCCACGGGTCGCGTGCAGGCCTATCGGATTTCCCGTCCCGCTGGCTGCTCCATCGGCGCCGAATGTCGCCGGCTCCCCCTCTGCCATTCATCCTGGCCATGGACCGCGCGGCCGCCGGTCGACCTCGGCCCCGCCGACGTCTCGGTGAACGGCCTACCCGGCTAATCCACGGATAGCCGGCCTGTCCCTTGGCTCCTCTTGGCTCCTGATCTACTTGACACCGGACGGGGCGGGCCGAGACTGGAGGCAGGGCGCGGGGCGATGATGCCGAGCGGAACGGCAGGTGGGGAGTCCCAGCCATGGACCGGTCGGCGCAGCGCGCCGGGCGAGAGAGGGAGGACCATCGTGCTGAGCAACGTCAACTACGACCTCATGGAGTCCATCACGATCATCTCGAAGAGCCTCCACCGGTATGAGAGTTACGTCCGGGACGCCAAGGACGCCGATTGCCGGTCGTGCCAGGAGATCTGGAGGCGCATCGCCGAGCAGCGGGAGAAGGAACTCCAGATGCTGCTCGAGGAGCTTCGCCAGCACATCAAGGCGGGAAAGCTTTCCCTCGGGACCTAGTAGCGCCCCGGTCGACGTCAAGGGCAGGGCGCTAGGTCTCTCGTTGGACCTCGGCGACGGCATCCACTGCGCCCGGCTCTTCGCCGAACGCTCGCTGCGGGGCCGGGTGCGCCGTCCCCGCCCTCGACGGTCGTCCCGTCAAGAGCGTTGGGTCCCATCCAGGATCGACGCCCCTTCAATGCAATTAGTCCTTCATGTCCGCAACGATTTCCTGAATTTCAGCAAGTGCTTTTTCTGTCTTCGTCTTTAATGAGCTTAGTTTTTCGAATATCTTTGTGTACGCTTCTCTTCTTGTGTGGAGAAAGCTGCTTTCGTAACCGACGCTCAGTCTAGCTTCCCATTCATTGTCTGTAATCTTGACAATCTGGTAGAACGGCAAGTGTGTTGCGTTGTCCGGCAGCCTGACATTTCTTCTGTCCATGGCTGATAGGTATTTCTCAACGTCGGATATCAGTTTTAGATTGCTCTCCGTCTTGTTTTCATTGAGCAGATTGATGAGCGCGTTGAGAACGAGGAACTGTAGCCGTATATCCATGAATCATCCTTGTATGGCTGAGGCTGGCCGTGATTCGTCTCCACAGCACCTCGCGCGCTACGTCGCCGTGGAGTCCCCCAGGTCCCTGGGAGACGGCTCCCCTCGATCCACGGCAATGCCCCGGTGCTACAGACCCACCTCCCGTACGCTCAGGATGTGGGGCAACGCCGCCAGGTCGCGCAGCGCAGCGGCGGGAGCGGCCCCGTCGATGTTGACGAGAGTGATCGCCCGGCCTCCCGGCTCATCCCTCCCGTTGTTCAGTCCCGAGATGTTGACCCCGTGGCGGCCGAGGCACGACCCCAGGTTGCCGATGACCCCGGGCACGTCGTCGTTGTAGATCAGGAGCAGGTTGCCCGCGGGCACGGCGTCGAGCCGGTAGGCGTCGAAGCGCACCAGTCGGGGCTCCCGGCGGCCGAAGAGCGTGCCCTCCAGGACGTGCCCGCCCCCGGGGCCCTCGACCTCCACCGAGACGAGGTCCGCGAAGTCCTGGACGTCCGACGCCACCGACGTGGTGAGGCGTAGGCCCCGCTCCAGGGCC
>JACRCS010000749.1 GCA_016218905.1 Deltaproteobacteria bacterium | reverse complement strand
GGCGCGGTCACCCTCACGGCGGGACACCCGGCCGGCACAGCCGTGATCGAGGCGCGGCACACCTCGCGGCCGCCGACCAGCGACGAGCTGAGAAGGGTGTACGGAACGGTCTTCGTGCCGCGGTGGTACGAGCGGCAGGAGCGGGACCGGATGAGCGTGACCGAGTGGCTCGCGAAGCCGGGCGATAAGGTGGAGAAGGGGCAGACGCTGGCGATCCTCGACACACGCACGGGTTCGAAGACTCTCGCGGCGCCGGCGAAGGGAGTGTTCGTGCGGGAGGTCAAACACGAGCGCGACCGCGTCGAACTGGGCGACACCATCGGGTACGTGGAGATCGATCCGGATGTCTGGAAGGCGCAGTACGGAAAGTAGAGGCGACAAACGCTGCCCGCAGGCGGCGGCACCCACCCAACGGAGGAGTGAGATGAAGAAGACCGCGTACGTGAAACCCAAGGTCGTCGGGATGTCGAGCGTCCACCCCTGCTGAGGGGGAGGCGCGACCGCGACAACCGAGTGGGCCGGCGAAAGCCGGCCCCTCGTCGTTGCGGGGCCCGCCGTGCGAGGGGGGCACGGATCAGGGAACGGCGGGCCCGCTCTCCTCACGGGAGGGCGCATTCCCTGGGCTCCTCGCTGGATGTCCCTCGACGGTCGACCCCTTTCGCGGCACATACGGGACCCACGACTCCGGGCCGACGCGGACGTGGTCCCTTTGCGCAAAGGGCAGAAACGAGATCTCATCCACCGCGTAGCGGGTGTCGCCGAAGCCCTCGTAGGTCACGGGCCCCTGGTCCCGGCCGTCCCAGAAGCCCGAGATGTTCGCGTCGGGGCCGGCCTGCATCTCGCCCTGCGTCTTCTCATCCCAGGCATTCCCCGCCACGGAGAAGACGGCACCCTTGACATCGCTCACACCGGGGCGAAGGGGAGCGGGCGGCTCGGCGGAGCCAGGGCCGCTCTTGGCCCTCTCCCGCGCTCCCTTCTGGGTAAGATCTCCGGACCCCCGGCGGCGCTCAAAGTCGATGGACTCCTGGTCCCCCAGCCTCACGTGCCACTCGTTGTCGGAGAAGCGATTGCCCCGGATTTCGGGGTAGGAGGAGAAGTCGGCGAAGAGGGCTACCCCGTTTCTCTCGAGCCGGCTCCCCTCGAGGCGGCCGTTGGACTTCTTGTTGAAGCGCACCGCCTCTTTGTTCCGGGAGAACGTGCAGTAGCGAAGCAAGGGATTGGAGAACTGATCTGCGGAGAAGCCCGCTTCGTTGTCCCGAAATTCGCAGGCATCGACGAGGGGGCTCGAGAACAGAGAAGCGCGGACGCCAGTCTTGTTGCTGACAAAGGTGCAGTGGAACACGATCGGCCCTTGGCCGGTCTGGAGCAGCGCGAGGCCGATCTGGTTACCGCTGAAGGAGCAACGAGAGAGGGTAACCGCCCCTGCCCTTTCTTCAGCGATGCCCGCCTGGTTGTCCTGGAATGAGCAGTTCTCAAGGGAGCAGGTCGATCCGTTGGTGATCACGACTCCCGCGCGCTGTTTCCGAAAGGTGAGGTTCCTGGCCGTGACCCGCGAGCCGTTGGCCACCAGGAGGCCTGCCCCGCCCGCTTCGAAGGATAGGTCTGAGAAGTCTGCCCGGGCCTTGGCGTCCACCGCGAAGGCGGCCTCCTGCTTCCGGAAGCGAGAGGACCGGCAGGTCACGGTGCCTGCCTTGACGTCGATGCCTCGGCCGCCCCCGGTCAACTCGATCTCGTTGAGGTCCAAGACGGCCGATTCCCCCAATGCGTTGACCATGGCCGCGTCAGAGGCCTCGGCCCTCTGCAAGCGCACGGGGTGTTCCGTGTCCCCCTCGGCCGTCAGGCGCCCGTGCACGGTGAGCGTGATCCCTGCCTTGAACGTCATCCGTGTGCCGGGTTGGAGGACCAGTTCGGCCCCGGCGGGGACGGTCACGGGCCCGGTCAGGGTGATGTCTCCAGACCACGCAACCCGCGGCCCCGCGACGGGTGGGGGAATTGGGGGCTGGGTAGCCCCAGCGGGCGAGGCGATCAGGAGCAGGCCGGTGAGAAGAAGGTGGCGCGAGCGTGCCATGGGTGCCCCCGGAGCAGCCAAGCTGCGACGTTTCGTTCTCTTCAGTGAAAGCGATGATACGGACGGGGGCGGCTGCGGCCAAGGGGATCTTCGCGCGTCACGGCCGACGGGGGTGCGGCGAGCGGTTGGCCGATCTCTTGATTCGGCGGTAACCATACGGGCCAGCCCGCGTATGGTACGCTGTACGACATCGCTCCCCTGCCGCCCGGATGGGATGGCTTGGATGGCGGGAGGGAAACGGGTATTCTGGGGCCTTGCCGTGCGAGCGACACCCGATTTCCGATATCGTTGACTTCGAAGGCGGGCTTGGTTGAACGGAGAAGGAGATGCTCATGCGACGCAACCCCCTCGCGATCGTTGCGCTGGTGTCTTGCGGACTGGCGCTGCCCACCCTGGCGTCCTCTCCCATCTTTCTGGACGCAACCCGCTCGGCTGGCGTGGGGTACCGGGGCAACGGCAAGGGCGCGGCCTTCGCCGACTACGACAACGACGGTCGATGGGATCTGCTGGTCTCCAACAAGGGGGGCGGCAACGTCCTGTATCACAACAACGGGGATGGAACCTTTACGGACGTGACCGACAAGGTTGGAGGCAACCTTCGTGACGGCGGGTTCTGCATGGGATCGGTCTTCTTCGACTACGACAACGACGGGTGGGTGGACCTGTTCCTCCCCAAAGGGGGTCGCTACGAGATCGAGTCGAACCGGTTGCTG
>JACRCS010000748.1 GCA_016218905.1 Deltaproteobacteria bacterium | reverse complement strand
TGATCTCCGCGATCCGGCCCCGGCCCACCGCGGCGACGCGGGGTGCCCGGTCGGTCTCGGGCTTGTAGGCCAGGGCAGCCGCCCTGCGGACGCTGCGGCTCACGCGCGAAGCTCGAGCATGCCCGGCTTCGCGCTCGGGGCGGGCGACTCCAGCGGTTCCGCCCGGAGACCTCGCACGCGGACCCCGGCGTCGGCGAGGGCGCGGGAGAGCTCCTCCATGCGGTCAGAGGCGGCCGAAAGAGCCGGCGGGCTGAAGGCGAGGCGAACCGACGTCCCGCCGGGGCTCCAGCGCACCCGCGCCTCCACGGGCCCGAGGAGCGGCATCTCCACCCGGAGCCGGAGGCACCCCGCCGCGGCCCTGCCCTCCCCGTCCGAGCCCGTCCGCTCCTCTACGGCCCACTCGGCGCGGACACCGTTCTCTCCCCACGGCAGAAAGAGCGGCAATACCGGCATCCCGTCGAGGACGCTGCGGGCCTGGTGCGCCTCCAGGTGGCGGACGAGGGCCTCCACATCGTTCGCGAGCGGCGAAGGTCCCTGGAGCGACGCGAGGAGCCGGAGCGCGAGCGTCTTCAGGTCGTCGGGGCTCTCGCCTCGGGCCAGGAGCGATTCGTGGAAGAGCCCCGATGCCCTGAAGAGCCGCTCCAGCGCCGGCGCCAGGTCGGCGGGCGCGGTCGGCAGTCGCAAGGCGCCCTGGAGCTCCTGGAGGAGCGCTCGGGAAGGACCTTCCACCGCCTCCGGGGCAAGGGCGAGGAGTCGAGTGGCCGCCTGTTCGTAGCTGGAAGAGGGGACCTTCAGGGACCGGAGGAGAGACAAGAGCTCCTCCGGCGGGTCGGGGGGCCTGAGGACCGTCGGAGGACCCGGGCTTACCACCTGGAGCATCAGCGGCTTCCCGAGGGGGAGCCCCTCGGGGATCTGGGCCTGGAGCAAGCGGCCCCCCAGCTCGACCATCGCGAGCCCCTGGTCCTGGGGGCCGGCCACGCTCAGGATACGGACTTGGACCATTTCCCCGGCCCGGAGGGGGGAGCCCTCGGCGGCTGCTCTCTCGGAAGCCGAAGTTGTACCGGCGCCGACCGCAGCGGACGCGCCGAGACCGATTAGAGGGCCGAGGCCAGGCAAAGCTCCACCGCGAAGGGACCCGCGTCGAGGTCGAAGGGCACCTCGAGACAGGGGACGTCCTTCGGTCTCGAGATCATGTGGTGCTCTCCCACGATCACGGTGGGAATCGAGATCTTCAGGTCATACCCCGCTTCGGACAGGACGCGCTTGGCGCCTCCCGCGACGATGTTCGCCAGCTCTCCGACGGCGTCGACCACCTGATCGTCCACCCTTCCGATCCTCTCGCCGAGGAAACCTTCCACCACGCGCAGCGCGGCCGATTTCCGGAAGCTCAAGTTGATGGAACCCTTGATTTGGCCGGAGATTCCGACCACGCCGGAGACGTCGTAGCTCATCTCGTCCCGGCGCTTCAGCCGGGCGTCGCCCCGGCGCGGCTCGATTCCGGCGAGCGTGCGAAAGGCCTCGATCGTGGACGCGATGAAAGAGTTGACGATCTCGGCCTTCACGACCCGAACTCTTGCAGTTCTCTGGTCTCGCCGCCGTTGAGGAGCTTCTGGAGATCGAGCAGGATGAGCAGGCGATCTTCCAGCTTCACCACGCCGTCGATGTAGTCGCTCTCGATGCCGCCGACGATGGAGGGGGGCGGCTCCACGACGGCGCGCGAAACCCGGAGCACCTCGCTCACCGAGTCGACGAGGAACCCTACCACGCTACCGCCCAGCTCCACTACGACGATTCTCGTGTTCTTGTCGCGCTCGCCGGCGCTCAGGCCGAATCTCTTCCGCAGGTCGACGACCGGGATGACCTGACCCCGCAGGTTGATCACCCCTTCGACGAACTCGGGAGCGTGAGGCACCCGGGTGATGTCCATCATCCGGTTGATCTCCCGGACGTCGAGGATCTCGACGCCGAACTCCTCGTCGCCCACGTGGAAGGTCACGAGCTGCAGAATACCGTCTTCTCGATCTGTCTTCTTCATGTCGGATCCTTCTTCTAAAGAGGATGTCACCCGTTCCTGAACGGGCCGAATCCGGAAACCGCCGTTCCCTCGTCTTGCTTCCGGTGGACGAGGATGCCTCCGAGGCTCACCAGGGCTGGAGCGCCGGGGACGTTGAAGAGCGACTCCGAGCGCCCCACCAGGAGGACGCCGCCGGTAGCGAGCGAGCGGGTCAGGTTCTCCACCACCCGCCTCTTTGCCTCGACGTCGAAGTAGATCAGAACGTTTCGGCAGAAGATCGCGTGGAAGCGCGAGGGCTCCAACGGGGGCTCCGGCCGCAGCAGGTTGCACCGCCGAAAGGTCACCATCGACCGGATCTCCGGGTCGAGGCGGAACATGTGCCGTTCGCGGGTGAAGTACTTCTGGCGGTAGTAGGGCGTCGTCGCGCGCAGGGAGAAGTCGGCGTAGAGGCCTTCCCTGCCTTCCTGGAGCACACGGGAGTTGACGTCCGTCGCGAGGATCTCCACGGAAGGCCTGCCGGGCCCGACCAGCCCCTTTTCCTTGAGGAACATCGCCAACGTGTACGCCTCGCAGCCCGTGGAGCAGCCCGCGCTCCAGATGCGGATCGTTGCGGTTCCGGAGCGGGTCCACTCCGGCCAGAGCTCTCCCAGCAGCAGTTGGAAGTGCTCTTCTTCCCGGAAGAAGTAGGTCTCGTTTACTGTGAGCAGATCGACCAGCCGCTCGTACTCGGTCGTACCCGCTCCGTTCTGCAGCGCCTGGATGTAGGTGAGCACGGTCGGGTGGCCGAGCTCCTCCGCCCGTCACTCCATCCGCCGGCGGAAGAGGTGGGTCTGTCCTCCTTCGAAGACGAGCCCGTAGCGGGCGTAGAGCTCCAGCGCGACGGCGCCGAGGATGGGGTCCCGCCAGAGGACGCTCACCCGCCGTTCCTCCCCGACGAGGCTCTCATCGCCGGAATAGCCTCGGCTCGATGCCGTTTCGCGAGAGGAGGGCGTAGAAGTCCTTCCGGGCCTTGCCTGCGAGCTCCGCCGCCTGGGTGATGTTACCGGCGGTGAGGTGGAGGAGCTTGCGGATGTAGCCGGCCTCGAAGTCCCGCTTGGCGGTCTGAAAGGTGCTCGGAATCGGGCTGCTCCCTTGCCGGGGGAGCCGGTGGGGCAGTTCCCAGCGGCTGCCGCCGGTCGCCGCCACGGACGCGGCCACGAGGTTCTCGAGCTCGCGCAGGTTGCCCGGCCACGAGTAGGCGAAGCTCTCCGACAGAAATTCCGCCGGAGGTGCGGGGGGCGGGTGACCGGGGGCGTACCTCGCGTGGAAGTGGGCCAGGTAGTCCGGGACCTCCTCCAGTCGTTCCCGAAGAGGCGGCAGGGCCACGGGGAAGACCTCCAGGAGGTAGTAGAGGTCCCTCCGGAAGTGCCCGGCCTCCGCCAGCCCCAAGAGATCCCGGGTGGCGGTGGCGACCACGCGGACCGCGCTCTCCCCCTCCTCCTGCTGGAGAATCCCGTCTTCGAGGACGGCGATCAAGAAGGCCTGGACCTCGGACGACGCCTCGTCCACGCCCTCCAGGAGGAAGGTCCCCCCCCGGTGGGAGGCGACGAAGTCGACGTCGGCGAGATTCGATGCGGTAAAGGGCGTCCGGAGCGCGATCCGCACGAGGGGAGCCGACGGGGCCGCGCCGAGCCGGTGGAGGTAGCGGACGGCGTGCTCCTTGCCCGCTCCGGGCTCGCCGTAGAGCACCACTCGGACGTCGGCCCGGGCCGCCTTCTCCAGTGCCTCGCGCACGCGCACCATACGGTGTGCGACGGCGATGAAGGTGTGGGTCGCAGCGGAGCCGTTCTCTAGCCTCCGGTCGATCTCCATGCGCTCGTCTCGACGGTCCTCAAGCGGCGGGCCGGACTTCCCGCTGCGGGCGGTGCCGGGCCGCGAGTTCCAGGATCTGGCTGACGTCGACGATCAACGTCACGCGTCCGTCGCCTCGGATGGTCGCGCCGGCGATGCCGGGAACCTCCGAGAGATAGGTCCCCAGGTTCTTGATCACCACCTCTTCCTCGCCGACGAGGCCTTCGACGACGAGCCCGACGCGGCGCTCGCCGATTCCCAGGACGACGACGTATTTCCGGGCCGTCTCAGGGAGCTCTTCCTCCGGCACCCGGAATAGGTCGTTCAGGTAGACGAGCGGCATCACCTCGTCTCGAAGCCTCAGGACCGGCATCCGATCCACGGTCTTGACGTCGCCGGGCCCGACCCGGACGGTCTCGACAACACTCACGAGCGGTACCGCGTACACCTCCTGGCGGCTCCGGACGAGGAGGGCCTGGATGATCGCCAGGGTGAGCGGGATCCGCACCTGGACCTTCGAGCCCTGGCCGCAGGTGGAGTCGAGCTCCACCACACCGTTGACCTGCTGGATGTTGGTCTTCACGACGTCCATGCCGACGCCCCGCCCGCTGACGCTCGTCACCGAGGCGGCCGTGGAGAAGCCCGGGGCGAAGATGAGGTTCAGGGCTTCCCGTTGGGTCATGGCCGCCGCGTCCTGGGCGGAGAGGATGCCCTTCTCCATCGCCTTGCGCTTGAGCGCCTCGGGATCCATGCCCTTTCCGTCGTCTTCGACGGTGACGACGATGTGATTGCCCTCGTGGCACGCGGAGAGGCTGATTCGTCCCTCCCGGGGTTTTCCGGCCCTCTCCCGGTCGGCGGGCGCTTCGATCCCGTGATCGGCGGCGTTGCGGATGAGGTGGACGAGGGGGTCGCCGATGACCTCGACGACCGACTTGTCGAGCTCGGTACCCTCGCCCTGGATCTCGAGCCGGATCTCCTTCTTCAGGGACCGCGCGAGGTCGCGCACCATCCTCGGGAACTTGCGAAAGACCTTGTCGATGGGGACGAGCCTCGTCTTCATGACGGCGAGTTGGAGGTCCGAGGCCACGAGATCGATCTGCGAGGAGGTCTCCGCGAGCTGCTCGACCATCTCGTCGCCGTTCCAGCGCTCCTCCATCTGCCCCTTGAGCCGGGCCAGCCGATTCTTTCCGAGCACGAGCTCGCCGACCAGGTTGAGCAGCGCGTCGAGCCGCTCCACGTCCACCCGGACCGTCTGCTCGGCCTGTGAGCCCCGCTGGCGGACCTGCTTCGCCTCGACCGCGTCGGCCGCGGAACCCGGAGCGGGAGCGTCGGAGAGAACCCGCTCCGAGCGCTCTTCGGCCGTCTGGACGCGAGCGCCGTCGTCCGGGGCGGAGGCCGCTGCCGCCTCCGCGCTGCCTCCCCGGTCGATCGCCTCCGTGAGCGCCGCGAGGACGTCGTCGATGGGAGGACCCTGCTCACCGTTGCGGGCGGCGTCGAGGAGCCTTCGAATGCGGTCCACCGCTTCCAGGATGACGTCCATGAGATCGGGAGAGAGGACCCTCTCGTCCTTGCGGAGCTTGTTGAACACGTCCTCGACGGAATGGGTGACCGAGCCGATCTCCTTGAACCCCAGAAAGGACGACGAGCCTTTGAGGGTGTGGGCGGCGCGGAAGATCTTGTTGAGGAGGTCCTTGTCCTTCGGCGTCTCTTCCAGGAGGACGAGGTCCTGGTCGATCTCGTCGATGAGCTCGCGGGCTTCCTGGAAGAACTCCTGGAGGACCTCCTCGTCCGAGTCGGTGCGGCCCGCCCGGAGACCCTCTTCGGCGGGAGCAGCGGGCGGCTCGGGAGCGGCCGCTTCACCTTCCGTGATGATCGACCGGAGACTCGCGACCACGCGACCGGGATCGAGGGACGTCACCCCCTTCATCTCGAGCTCCTCCAGGAGCCCGCGAAGGGCATCGTGCGCCTCCAGGAGGGCCGAGGCCGAGCGCGGCCCGAGCGAGAGCTCGCCCCTCTTGGCGGCGCCGAGGAGGTCCTCGGCCGCGTGCGCCACGGCGCCCACCACGGAGAACCCCATGAGCCCGGCACCGCCCTTGATGACGTGCATCTGCCGGAAGAGCTCGGGCACGTGCTCGGCGGCGGCCTCACCCCGGTCCACGGCCAGGAGGACGCTCGAGACCCTCTCCAGACATTCCCGGGCATCCGCCAGGTAGTCGGGCAGGAGCTCTTGGACGTCCGGGACGACTCGGTCACGTTCCATCGGGACCTCCTCTTACTGCCCCCGCCGCGGGCCTTCGAAGAACCGAACGCCGCGGCGGGGAGGAAACTCGGGTGCAACGCTCATCCGACGGCGCCCTCGAGGACCGGCACCATCTCCTCCACCGAGAGGACCGCGTCGGCGAGGCCGGCTTCAACGATCGCGCGGGGCATACCGTAGACGACGCAGCTCTGGGCATCCTGGGCGATGGCCGGAGCCCCCTTGGCCTTCAGCGCCCGGACCCCCTCCAGCCCGTCGCACCCCATCCCGGTGAGGACGACCGCCAGGGCCGCGCTGCCGATCGTCTCGGAGAGGGAGCGGAAGGTCACGTCGACGCTCGGCTTGTGGAGCGTGTCCGCCGGTTCGTCGCTCACCCTCAGGACGAGGTGGGTGCCCTCCCGGCGGACGTAGAGGTGGCTTCCGCCCGGGGCGACGAAGCCCTTCCCCGGCTCGAGCCGATCCCCCGTCTCCGCTTCCTTCACCGCGAGCGGGCCTACCTGGTTCAAGCGCTTCGCGAAGGGCCCGGTGAAGGACTTCGGCATGTGCTGCACGACGACGAGCGGCGCGCCGAAGTTGGGCGGCAGAGCGGCAAAGAGCTTCTGGAGGGCCGGCGGACCGCCGGTGGAGGCGCCGACGGCGACGTAGCGTACCGGCCCGAGCCGCCCTCGCGGCCGCCTCTCGGTGGCTGGACGCGGCGGGAGCGGGGGCGCCGGGCGCAGGCCGGGCGCGTGCAGCGGCGGCCCGTTGCCCCTCTTCCTCGCGAGGGCCTTCACCTTCTCCTGCAACACCTTCTCCACGTGGACGATATCGAGCACGTTGCCGTCGAGGTGCTTCGGGATGTAGTCGACTGCGCCCAGGTCGAGGGCCTTCAGGGTCACCTCGGCCCCTTCTTCCGTCAGGCTCGACACCATCAGCACGGGACGGGGGGAGACGGTCATGATCCGCTGTAGGGCTTCGAGTCCGTCCATCCGCGGCATCTCGACGTCCATCGTGAGGATGTCGGGGTCGAGCTCCTTGATCTTCTCCAGTGCCTCGATCCCGTCACGGGCGGTGCCGGCCACCTGGATCTCCGGATCCCCCTCCAACATCCTGGAGAGCGCCTTTCGCATGAAGGCGGAGTCGTCCACTACGAGAGCTCGAACCACGGTTCCTCCTGCGCGCGGGGACTGGAACGAAGGGCGGAGCATTCCTGCTCGAACGGGCGCGGGGGACCCGGGTCCCCGCCCGAGACTAGATCGGCAGTGCCTCCGGGCGACTTGACACCTTTTTGACTCACCTCCCCTTGACCCGAGGGAAGGCGTCGCGTAGAACCGCCGAGGTGCCGACCGAAGAAGCCATCCGCCCAGCCGCGGCGGCCGAGCGCTCACGCCCCGCCGCGCTTCCCGGGAGCCGCTCCGTCCTCCTCGTCCACCCTCCCCACGCCAAGGCCTGCGAACCGGCACCAGGACTCCTGGTGCTCGCTGCTCACC
>JACRCS010000747.1 GCA_016218905.1 Deltaproteobacteria bacterium | reverse complement strand
TCACGTCGATCTTCACACCAAGCGAGGCGCCCAGATCGAGGACCGCCCCTGCCGCATCGTAGTAATGACCCGCGTCCAGGCCAGAGACGGCGAGGTCCACGTCCGACCAAGGGGTGAACGCTTCCTCTTTGAGCAGAGAGCCAAACGCAGTGACGCGCTTCGCTCCATAACGCTCTTTCAGAAGAGCAGCGCCCGCGCGTGCGGCCTCCCAGGCTCGGTCTCTCCTCTCCCCCCGAGCGGGGTCCTCTGCCCGCTCCGCAATCCGAAGCCAGGGCCGGTAGGAACTGCGTTCCTCGGGGGTCAGGTCCCTCGCCGTTCTCGGCATCGACGTCTCCTGTGGGGTAGGGAGCCTTCCCGTGCGCATTCTACCTGTCCGACCTCCGTGTCGGAAGTGCCGAGGGAGGCAACTCCTCCTTCACCTTGTTGCCAAGAACCCGGCGCAGGAATTCGGGCTTTCCCTCTATCAACCGAGCGCCGCGAGCGACCGCGCGACTCACCCCCGATGCCCCCATCCCCAGGTGCGCCCAGTTCCGTGCCCGGGACCCTCAACTCTCGAACCGCAACATAGCACAAGAGCGCTCTGGCCTCCGCGGCGTTTCGTTCTCTGGACCGGCGCAGCAGCCGGCTCGGGTCCATCTGCGTGACCGCCGCAATCCGGACGACCAACTCCGAAAGAGGAAGGCAACGGCGAAGCCGGCTGGAGTCCTCTTGATCCCATAGGCGCTCGACGAACGCCCCGGCGCCGAGAATTCGCTCGTCGGAGGCCTCTCTTGCTTCGCTTCGCCCGAGAAGCGCGAGGCTGCGGCCGAGGCCTCCTCCGACCAGTTCATCGCGCCGGCCTTGCCCCACGCCGGCCGCAACGAACTCCAGGTATCGCCTGCGTGCAACGCCCAGCCCCGTCCCGAAATACGAGAGAACCGCCCCCACCGCCTGGCCACTCAGTTGGCGGTTGCCGAGCAGCACGGCATGGCCGCTCCACGGCCACGTTCCGAGCTCCTCGAGAGTGGAGACGAGGCCCGCGCGCAGTGGATTGAGGTTCACGTAGCGCACGAGTTCCAGCAGGTATGCATCGTCCTGGCAGACGATCGACTTGTAGCGGTTCTGGAAGAGGTGCCCGCTTCGCTGGTGGCGCCGGTTGAAGTAGACGGCGTATCCGGTCAGAAGCCGCCGCATGAGGGTAGCGAAGGCCGTGCCGTGGGGCCGGAGAAGAAGGTGAAAATGGTTCGGAACCAGCGCCCACGTGAGGCACTCCGTGTCGGTCTCCTCCAGAATCCGGGATAGGCGCGAGCAGAAACACGCCCGGTCCGAATCGTCGGCGAAGATCGGACGGCGTTCGATCCCCCTCACGATGACGTGCTGAAGGAGGTCCGGAAGATCGAGTCGAGGTCCTCTCGGCATGGTCGACAAGATATCCGCCACTTCAACAAAATCAACAAATCAAGGACGTCCCCCAGGGTCTCCCACAAATCAAGGACGTCCCCCAGGGTCTCCCAAAATCAACAAATCAAGGACGTCCCCCAGGGTCTCCCGTTGCGAGCCTGTTGCGTGCTGTTCGCCATGGTCTTCTGCTCCGGGCGCGCACCGGTGCGCTCAAGAACGGGGGCAAAGGGCAACCCGAGGGTACGATCCAGACGCGCTGCGAAGTCTGGGACCAGCCGGGGGTGGCGCAACGAGGGCACACAGGTGACCCAGGTCGGTGCTGGCTGCGGATTCCAGTCACGCAGCAGCCCCACGCAGGCATCCACCAGAGCGTCGTCGAAGCGGCCGTCGCGGTACTTGCCCTGCTGAACCAGTCTGCCCCACCCGGCGTCCCCCCACACGCACAGCGCGCGGCCCTCCTCTGCCTGGCGGCCGACGGGGATCCGACCGTCGACGCCGTATCGAGGCATACCTCCGGGGGGCCACTGCTTGCGCGGTTCAATCGGGATGCTGGTGCGCCGAAGGAAGGCCACGGCGTCCTGAACGAGTCCGGCGTCCACGTCCGTCGGCAGCCGCGGGAGGGGCGAAGGGCCAACGCTCGCGGGGTCGCCATCCAGGGCCTGGATGAGGAACTCCATGTGCCCAGAGTTCAGGTCCACGTACCGCTGCATCTGCTGCTGTTCGTCGCGCCGCAGGACCGTCAGCCGCTCTGCCCGGTTCCAGAACTCCTCGCTCAGGTGCGCCGCCGTCAGCTGCCACTTCGATCCCTGTTTGGCAATGGGCGCCGGCGACTCAAGGGACAACAGGGCGATGGTCTTCTCGATGCGGCCCTTGCTCAGATTCACCGCGCCCAGGAGCTGCGGCACCGAGAGCCCCTGTGGCGCCTGCTCCAGAGCAGCCAGTACCGCGGCGACCTCCTCGCGGGTGGGAAACGCACTTTGAATGAAGAAGTCCGTGATCTCGGTCTCCTCCTGCCCACTCAGCAATACGCCGTAGGCCCCGTCTAGCGCGCGGCCCGCGCGCCCGACCTGCTGGTAGTAGGCCACGACGGAGCCGGGGGTCTGGTAGTGTATGACGAAAGCCAGGTCGGGCTTATCGAACCCCATGCCCAGCGCGGTGGTCGCAACCAGGGCCTTCACGCGATTCTCCAGCAGGGCCTGCTCCAACTCCGGTCGAGCGTCTCCCGTGTGCCCGGTATACGCCGCCACGTCGAGCCCCCTGGACTTCGGCCACGCCGCCACCATCTCGGCGTCCCTCACGGTCAACGTATACACGATGCCGCTGCCATCCAGGGACGCGACGTGCTGCGCCAGCCAGGCGAGGCGCTCGGCCTGATCGGGCAGCCTCACCGTCTGGAGCGCGAGAGATGGGCGGTTGAGGTCACCCCGGGACACCGCCAGCTCAGGACCCAAGACGGCGCGGAGGTCGTCCATCACTCGATCGTTGGCCGTGGCCGTGGTCGCCAGGAGCCGCAGGTTGCGGGGCAGGCTTCGGACGATCCGCTCCAACAGCCGGTAGTGGGGCCGGAAGTCGTGCCCCCAGTCCGAGATGCAGTGGGCCTCGTCGACGACCAGGAGCGAGATCCGCCCCGCGATGCCGGCCAGCACGCGTTCCCGAAATCCCTCGTTGGCGAGCCGTTCGGGCGAGATGAGGAGCACGTCGACCTCGTCCCGCCCAACCGCGTCCTCGACCGTGTCCCACTGCTCCGTGTTGTCCGAGTGGATCGTGGCCGCCCGCACCCCCATCCGCTCGGCGGCGGCCAGCTGGTTCCTCATCAGTGAGAGCAGGGGCGAGATCAGGAGGGCCGGGCCTGCGCCCTGCTCGCGGAGCATCTTGGCGGCTACGAAGTAGACGAAGCTCTTCCCCCACCCGGTCTTCTGCACTACCAGCAGCCGCCCCCGCCCCTCGATCAGGTGCCGGATGGCCGCTTCCTGCCCGTCGCGAAACTCGGTATGGGGGAGTCCGGTGCCGGCACGGAGGAGTTCCAGGGCACGCCCGGGGTCGTATCTCATGCCTCGTCGCCCTCCCGCTCGACGTCGAGGTCGCCGTTCTCCAGGTCGTCCTCACCCCCGGCGATCCCTTCCGGCTCCTCCACTTCCTCGGACTCGTCCTCCTGCAGCGGGGTCGAGGCCGCGGGTGACGGCGCGGTGGATGATGGCCTGCTTCTGCTCCTCCAGCAGCTTGATAAGCTTCTGCTTGGCGTGGATGTAGCGCCGGATGCGCCGGTCGGTGTGGTCGAGGAAGCGGACGATGGCAGTCTGCTCATCCGAAGGTGGCCTGGGGAAGAGCTCGCACTTCAGGAGCTCCATCGGAATCCGCATGCGGTGCGCCAGGATGCCGTTGCCAATGCGGACGAGGCTTCCTTGAAAGGGCTTCGTCTGGAAGTAGGCGTCCAGGTACCGAGGGTCGTCACGCTCTGAACGCCTCGTCAGCACATAGTAAACAGGGCTAAGGCAGCCTGTGTACCGGGATAACCCAACCGACCCGATGATAACGTTCATGCAGTTCACGACGATGTCATCAGGTCTCACGATCTTGTACCGCGTGATGTCCTCGGACTTCTTGTTTCCTATGTTGCCCTTCTCTGCATACGGGATGACACCTCTCTCCCGAAGCACGGAGAGAACGTCGGTGACGCGGCCATCGTCATTCGTCTCCCCGCGTTCGCACAGAAGAGCGCCGAGGCGAGGAAGTTCCCAATGCGCCGGCACCTCCCCCAGCCACGGCACGCCGGAGTCCTTGTAGCTCGAATAGGGCTTGAGCCCGTCTGTCATTCCCTCCCTCCCTTGTCTTGCTGGGCGCGCCGGGCGCGGCCTTTCTCGGTGAGCCGGTACTTCTGCCGGCTGCTTCGGGGCCTGTCGGGGATCGTCATCTCGATCAGGCCCAGCGCAACCGCTGCTTGCTGATAGTGCTCCCGGAAGTGCTTTTCGTCCTTCAGGCCCAGCGCGGTCATGATCTCGGTACGGCTCATCTCGCCGGTCAGGACCGCAAGCATCTGCCCGACTTCGGGGGTGACTTCGGGGGTGGCTTCCCCGGTCACTTCTCCGGTGCCGGGCCTCCAAAGCGTCTGGATGAAACAGCCCACGTCCTGTCGAAAGGTCGGCGGGCGCAGGCCGGCTTCGGCGCATTGGCGGATCATGTCCAAGATGCCGGAGCCTGCCTTCTCGATGTACTGCGCCAGATAGAGGGGCTCGGCCACTAGCGGGTTGGGCGGCAGGGACGGGTGAGGTTGAGCGAGCTTCTCCAGGGTGAGAGGCAGGCGCAACTCGCCGGGGTTCCAGACTTCGAGCCGGTCTGAGAAGAGCATCACCTGCACGCTGGCCAAGCTCGCGTAGTCCCGGTGGGCCACGGCGTTGACGATGGCCTCGGCGACGGCCTCTCTGGGCATCTCGTACTCCACTGGCGCCTGCGGCCCCAGTGCCCGGGTGCCCACCGAGCGGTTGATCTTCGACATCACGAAGTCCAGCGCCTGATCCACGAGGTCGAAGACGGTGCCACGGTAGATCTGGTAAGACGGGATGGGCTTGCAGACGTCGGTGCCGTGGAAGTGCATGCACTTCAGCTCCGAGGCAGGCAGGAAGCGTTGCGGCCGGAGCCCGAAGAGCAGCACGGCCGCGTGGCTGGGTTGGCCGGCGTCGAGAAGGTTCAGGTGCTCCAACGCGGCCGCCGCCGCGGTCTCCTCACGGAGGGGGTACTGCCGCCCGCGGCGGGCGAGGCCGAGAAACCACCGGAGCTTGTCTTCGGAGAGATCGGACAGCGCGGCGTCGGGGCACGCGGCGGCGTCGAATGGCTTCGTGCGCAGCCGGCCCGTTCGTTCCAGGTGCTCGATCAAGCTTGCGTAAAGGTCGCCCTTGAGGTCCGCAGCGGTGGCAAAGCGGCGGCGGATCAACTGCCCACCGGCCTTGCCGACGAGGGCGCGCATCTTCGGGTGCCGGCCCGCATCGTCCAACCCCTTGACGAAGATCAGCCGCGCCTTGCCGCAGGCTGTCGCGTGGTCGAACTCCCGCTCGGTCGGCGAAAGCCCCTCCGCGTCCTCCCAGCCGTACTCGTTGCCGAAGAGGCCCACGTACAGGGCTGCCCGCTCGACCTCGGCGAGGTACACCTCGTCGGCCCGCCGATCACTCGCCGGCAGGTCCTCGAAGAGGAAGGGGACGAAGAACCGGCGCAGCAGAGGGTCGTTGGCGATGAACTCGGCCACGGCCCTGCGCTCGTCGGCTAGCTCCTTCTGGACGCTGCTGATGAAGATGAGGTCGATCATGAGACCCCGGCTCCAACTCCCAGGATCTCGCCCAGCAGCCCCTCCGTCTCCTTCTCCACCGCCAGAATGTCGGCGCGGATCTCCTCCAGGGTCCGGAGCTTCTGAGGCTTATAGAAGTAGCGGGTGAAGGAGACCTCGTAGCCGACCTTGGTGGCCGACTCGTCGATCCAGGCGTCGGGCACGTGGGGCAGCACCTCGCGCCGGAAGAACGCCTCGATGCCGCCGGCTTCCAGCAGAGGGATTTGTTCGGTGTCCCTCAGCTCGCTGTCGGGCTCGTACTCGGCGACGACCGTCTTGCGGTCGAGTCGCTCCGGGTAGCGGCCGTAGAGTGGTTCCGGCTCTGCCTTGCCGGGCTTGTAGACCT
>JACRCS010000746.1 GCA_016218905.1 Deltaproteobacteria bacterium | reverse complement strand
GAGCGGCGCTGCGGTCGCGGTTCCGTCGCCGAATCCGCCGGCCAGCCGGACGATGAGGTCCTGGCCGGTCGATCCGCCGCCTCCCGACGTGAAGAGCGCGCCGCCTTCCCCCGCTTCGAAATTCACGGAGACGCCCGGGACCGGGTTGCCGAATCCGTCCGCAACGCGAGCGACGAGAGGCTGTGGAAGAACCGTCCCCGTCTTGCCCACCTGACCGTTCCCAGCTACGCGATCCAGATAGGTCGCCGGGCCTCTTGTCACGACGACCTGGGCGAAGCCCGAGACGGTCGGACGAGTGACGAGGAAGACGCGCACGGTCTGGACGCCGGCCCGCGCGAAGAGGATCGCGTTCGGGATGGTGAGCGTTCCCTGGTGCTCCGAAGTCAGGGCCGCGAACAAGACCTCGGGGAAGATCTGCGTCCCCCACCCGTCGCGCGTGCCGGTGAGGTGGATCTCGACCGTGCCCGCGAAGCCGGTGAAGACGTCTCCGGAGTTGAGCTTGGCCGTGATTGTGACACCGGTCGTGTACCCCGCCTCGAGCGGACTCGTGAGATTCTCAAGCGCGAAGTAATCGGGGTAGGCGACGAGGAAGGTGATCGCCGGCTGGGAGGAGAGCACGACGCCGTTCACGGTCGCCTTCACCGCGACGGTGCCTGTGGTGTCGGAGGTCGCGAACGCCTGGTATACGCCGTTCCCGAGGTCGAGGACGGGACTCACGTCGCCCGCGCCCAGGAGAACGACTGTCACGTTCTGGTTCGGCCCCAGGAGGCGTCCCTCGATGTCGCGAGGCGTCACGAGGATCGCTGAGAAGGAGACTCCGTCGCCGGGCACCTTCGCGGGATCGAGGCTGACGGAACTCTGGTCGGCATTCGCTTCCTGGCCCGCGACGCCGAACATCACGCCGATGAGCTTCGTCACCTCGGCGTAGACGAGGTGGTTCACGGTGTCGATGCTCAGGATCGGGACCAGGACCCATGTGGAAAGCGCGAGGTCGTACTTCAAGAGCTTGAGCGCCGTCGGAGGTATCCCGGCGGGGATGAGGGCGGGGTTGTACGGGATCGCGACCGTCACGGCGGTCGAGAAGGTCGTCGTGGGATTGAAGTCGACGACGAAGCCGGAGGACGTGAACCCGGCCGGGAAGGTCGGAGGGGCGGGGACCGACTCGATCGTGAAGACCGCCGTCCCGGGAAGCGCGCCCTCGGGGATCACGATCCCCGCGCCGTAGATGGGACTCGTCGGGTCGGCGACGGCGAGCGATCCTCCCGTCGTCCCGACCGGCGCGAGCGCCGTCACGACATGGAAGGTGGCGTGGGCCGTCGTGGCGTTTCCTCCGCGGTCCGCAATCGTGACCGTCAGCACGTGCGGGCCGTCGGCGAGCGGCTCGCCGGGAGCACAGGACGCGGCGTTTGGCCCGACTGCAAAGCTCGCGGCGACGCCATCGAGCGTGGCATGGAAGCTCGCCGTGTCGATGCCCGACCCCGGCATCGGGTCGAAGTAGCTGGCCGAAAGCGTGGGTTTTCGCTCGGTCGTCGAACTTCCGTCGGCGGGCATGACCGTGATTGAGGGCGGGGTCTGGTCGAGTGAAAAGGTCCAGGAAGAGACTGCTCCGTTCGCCGCGCGATCGGAGACAACAAGGACGACGGTGTGCATGCCGGAGGAAAGCGGCTGAATCGGAGCGAACGTCACACCCGTCGAACTCGCGGTCGCGGAAACCGGAACGCCGTCAAGCAGGAGCGAGACGCTCGCGACGTCGATGCCCGAAAGCGCATCGGAGTAGTTGGCGGCAATCGTCGGCTGGAATCCCTCGGCCGCTCCCTCCGGCGTCCGGCTCGTGACCACGGGCGACGTCAGGTCGACGGTGACAGTGAGGACCGTGGGCGTCGAGAGCGTGCCCAGCGTCGTCCCTTGGCGAAGGATCGAGAGCGTCGAGAGCTTCGCGGCGTACGTGCCTTCGGGCGCGACCTGACCCGAACCGGTCCGGCCATCCCACGTCGCCGAGACCGTGAACGCGAACGGGACCTTCGTCGTTCGCGCGCCCGTGATCTTTCCTTTCCCTTCGACCTGGATCGAGCCGCCCGCCGTCGCGTTGCCTGAGACGAGGGCGTCGCCCCGGACGCGGATGGAGCCCAGGCTCGTGACGTTCCCCTGCACCACCGCCTTTCCCTCGACGCGGAGGTCGCGCTTGGCGAAGAGGGTTCCCGTCAAGAGGGCGTGGCCGCCGATCCGGATGTCGCGAGCGACCATCGAGCCGGTGAACTTCGTCCCGCAGCAGACCCTCGCGCGGACGTCCGGTCCCAGGAAACTCGCCGAGATGGACTTGCCCTGGATCTTCGTCTGCGGAGTCTCCTCGTCTTCCTCTTCGCCCTCTTCGTCGGCGTCGTCCTCGTCTTCCTTCGATCCCAGGCACGCGGCCTGGACGACCTTGCCCGCTCCGGTCACCTCGGCGTCCTTTCCGAAGTTGAGCCGACCGCGGAGATAGAAGTTGGCCGGCGCGGCGACGTCGATCCGGCCCTTCACGTCCATGCGGGTGAAGTAGTAGTTGCCGGCGGCCACGGTCAGGACCTTGCCCTTCTTCACGCGAAGTTCCGTCCCCTTCAGGAACTCGGAGGGGAGGAGCGCGTTGTCGTTCGAGGCGGCGTGCGCGTTCACGTCGTCTTCGACGGAGGGGTACGGAAGGGAGACGTCGCCGGAGAGCGGGATCGCGCGCACGGAGCCGATCTGGAGCGTCCCCGAATAGGACACGGCGCCCGGGCCGTCGAGCACGGCACGACCTTCGATCAGTTCGAT
>JACRCS010000745.1 GCA_016218905.1 Deltaproteobacteria bacterium | reverse complement strand
GGCGGCACCGTGAACGCCTTCTACGTCCAGGGCACCCAGAAGGACACGGATGCGGCGACCGGCCAGACGACCACCACGGACCGGGCGAGCGTGCAGAACGGGCTCTTGCCGGGCTGGATCAACTTTACGGCCACCACCCGGCAGAAGGGCCTCGACATCAAGGCCCACTTCGGCTTCGCGCCGGGGATCAACAACAACAGCCAGATCGTCGGCCTTCCTACCGGGGCGCAGGTCGACCTCGCCGACGGCTTCTCCAAGGTAGACAGCCGAAACATCTACTTCCAGTTCGGCAACGCGAGGTTCGGAACCTTGAAGCTCGGCCGCGACATCGGGCTCTTCATGGCCAATCCCATCCTGAGCGACATGACGCTCCTCGGCGTCGGCGGCACCGTCCGGGCGTCCGAGCCGTTCAACACCTCTTTCGGCATGATCGGCCACGGCTACCTCTACGCCGGGTTCCAGCCCCAGCTCACCTACACGACGCCCACCTTCGGCGGCTTCTCGGCGTCGGCGGGCGTCTTCAACCCGAGCCAGTTCGACACCACGACCGGGAACCTCGGGACGGAGAAGAAGGTTCCCCAGTTCCAGGGCGTAGTCTCCTTCGAGAGGAAGGGACCGCTGAGCGGAAAGGTCTGGGCGGCCGGCGTCTACAACCGGACGGACGGGACCGGCGGCCAGGAGGCAGTAGGGCTCGAGGGTGGCGCGAAGGTCGGGTTCGGCCCGGCCGAGCTGCTCGTGAGCGGCTTCACGGCGAAGGGCCTGAGCATCTCGACCATCGGCGCCCAGTTCCTCGTGATCCCGGACGCCCAGGGCGACCGTCTGGAGAGCGACGGCTACTTCGCGCAACTCACCTACAAGGTCATCCCGGACCTGAAGCTCGGGGCCAACTACGGGAGGAACCGGGACAAGGACCTCACGGCGGCCGGCGACGCCCGGCGCAGGGCGTACGTCTTCGGCGCCTATTACTCCCTCACCTCCGCCATCACGCTCGTAGGGGAGTACGTCAACGAGAAGGCGACGGACATCCTCGGCGGCACGGGCGTGCTGAGCGAACAGAAGGCCAACTCCGTCTCCTTCGGCGGCATCCTTTTCTTCTAGTGGCCCGTGCGGTTGATTCGCGCGTCATGGTTCATAGGACGAACGGCGGCGAATCAGCGCCGTTCGGCCATCGCTGGGGCTGAACTACAGGCAAGGACTACCCAAACGGGACACTAGCGGCGCGCTCCGCCGGCGCAGGCGGTGTGGAGATTCTCCCCAGTGAGGAGAATCTCCACAGGCGAGAGCGGGAGCCCGCATACGTCGTTTGAAAGAGGCCCGGCGGAAGGTGCCGATGTCCAGAAACTCCACACTCGCGAGGCCGGAACCTCGCGGAAATGAAGAGGTAGAACGGAAAGATGGAGCTCAGGAGCGAGGCACGGGGGTTGCACATAACCCCGGACCACGCGCCTGGGAGCGCGAACTCCGGCCAACACCAGAGCCCAGGATTTCACCGGCGACACCGGACGAAAAAGGAGGGCGAGGGTAAGGGCCAGGACCCGGGATCACGGCAGAGCCCCGGGACCTGCCAGTCCAGCCGGCGAAGCCCCCGGGTGACGCTCTGCCAATAGAAAGGACGGCGAACTGGATGAGCGACTACAAGTTCGAGCCAACGAAGTGGCACGAGATGGCGGCTCCGGTCGTCGGCGACAAGCCGACGTACCAGAAGAAGAGCTGGAATCCCATGAAGCACACCTGGGGCCCGGTGACGACCCACGGGCCCGCACCGGTCTGGTTCTCGGAGGCGGGCGCCACGAACTGGACCGAGTCGATGATCTGCAAGACCAAGGACCTCTTCTACCAGGCGAAGCTCAACGAATCCTTCCAGAAGGGCGACGAGGTCGCGATCAAGATCCACTACGGCGAGTGGAACCGCACGGCGATCCTGCGGCCCGAGTACATCGCCGCGATCGTCGAAGAGGTGCGGGCCTGCGGCGGCCATCCCTACGTGGTCAACGACTGCACCCTCTCCTACCACACCTTCAACAGCATGGCGATCTCCCAGTACCAGATGGAGGGGACGATCCGCCACGGGTACAACGACGCCACCTTCGGTTGCCCTGTGCTCATCGCCGACGGCTACTCCGGCGAGGACGACTACCGCGTCGAGATCCCGGAGGGGCTGATCCTGAAGGAGACCTACATCGGCCGCGCCATCGCCGAAGCCGATGCCATGATCGTGCTGGGGCACGCCCGCGGGCACTCCATCACCATGTACGGCGGCGTCCTGAAGCAGCTCGGGATCGGCTGCCAGTCCAAGCGCGGCAAGTACATCACCCACCTCGCCCACTGGGGCGACCCCCACGACGCCATCGGCTGGCCGAAGTTCACGGACCAGTGTCCGGGCAAGGCCTGCAAGTTCAGCCAGATGTGCGACGACTCCTGCCCCCGGGGAGCCCACCGGGTGCTGGAGCACGGGAAGGAGTGGCACCCGGAGAAGTGCCGGCTCTGCTACTCGTGCCAGGTGACCTGCATCTTCTCGGGGATGACGGGCATCACGTTCGAGGATAACTACTTCCCGAATGCCATGATCGCCCACGCCGACGCCGCCCTCGGCGCCATGAAGTGCTTCGAGAAGGGGAAGGTCGGCTTCATGAACTTCGCCATCGACGTGGTGCCGGAGTGCGACTGCTTCCCCTGGGCCGGGATGCCGCTCTGTCCCGACGTCGGGATCTTCGCGGGCCGGGACCTCACCGCCGTGGAGATGGCGACCCTCGACGCCATCGACCAGGCGCCCATCTCCCCCGGCTCGGTCGCGGCGGAGAAGGGGCTCAAGCCCGGCGACGACAAGTTCCGCTTCGTCAACGGCTTCAGCCCGAGGATCACCATGGCCGCGGCCGAGAAGATCGGCCTCGGGACCCAGGCCTACGACCTCGTCCACCACGAGCCCATTCTCACGCCGGAGAACGCCAAGAAGTGGCAGATCCGGCCCAACGGCAAGCCCACCACGATCCGGCTCCGGGAGGTCTTCGCCCACCAGGACCTCGCCACGGAGGTCATGCCCTTCGAGCGGACGGCCTACAACAAGGAGTGGGTCTTCAACGAGTGGAAGAAGTACGACCCCTTCAAGGGTGAGAAGCCGGAAGTGTGAACTAGGGAGTCCGACCGGTCGGACGAGTCCGACGCGTCCGACCGGTCGGCCCTCATGAGGGCCGACTATGAACCAAGTCTACTGGGTGCCTTCAGCCCCCATGTCCGTCGAGGACTCGGTCGTCCAGAAGCTCGAGCGCCTGCTCTCGGCTTCCGGCGCCCTCGAGGGCCTCGCCGAGGGTATGCGGGTCGCGCTGAAGATCAACACTTCCGAGGAGGGCTACGAGTACGGCCTGCGGCCTGTCTTCCTGCGGGCCATCGCCGAGGCCGTGCGGGGCCGCGTCGGGGCGGGAGCGCTCCTCTGCGACGGTCTGAAGCTCGTGGACTACCGGCGCCGGACCAAGGGGAGCTCCTTCATGGAGGTCGCCCGGAGCCGGGGCTACATCGACCACGCGCTGGGCGGAAGCCTCGTCATCAACGGCGGCTTCAGCGGCGATGAGGGGAATCTATACCGGTGTCCGCGGCCCGGCTCCGAGCTCGGCGGCGTGGAGGTCGGCGCGGCCGTCTGCCGCAGCGACGCCCTCCTCGTCCTCTCCCACGTGACCCTCCACCCGCTCTTCGGACTCTCCGGAGCCCTCGTGAACGGCGGCTTCGAGTGCCTGGTGGGGCGGGAGCGGCTCCGGGTGCTCGACGGCATCGACCCCTACCTCTTCAACGGCCATCGGCCGGAGGCCGGGAGCATCGCGCGCCTGCACCGGAGGGCCCTGGAGGGCCACCTGGGCGTCCGCGAGTCCGTGAACGGGGGCATCTTCTACCTGAACTACGTCTGGGACGTCACCCCCCAGCCCGAGCACTTCCCCTTCAGCCTGGGACCGGTGGTCCAGAACCTCGGCTTTCTCGCCTCAAGGGACCCGGTCGCCCTCGATCAGGCCACCCACGCCCTCTTGGCCGACAGCCTGGGGCCGGACGTGAGCAGCCTTCGCATCATGACCGGCGTCGACTTCCCGGGCTTCCTCGCCCTCGCCGAAGAGCTCGGGCTCGGGAGCCGCCGCCATACCCTGACGCGCCTGTAAGGAGGCCAGATGGAACTCGACTCGCACGCCTTTCACCAGAGCCAGCGGCAGATGCTCGCCAGAGAAGGGGCGATCGCCGACGCGCTGAAGTACGTGAAGTACAAGATCGCGATCCTCTCCGGAAAGGGAGGCGTGGGGAAGACCGCCACGACCGTGAACCTGGCCGCGGCGCTGCGAAAGAGCGGCCAACGGGTGGGCATCTTCGACGCGGACCTCCACGGCCCGAGCGTCCCCAAGATGCTCGGCATCCGAAACGAAGCGAAACTCAACGGCGGCTTCTGGCTCGACCCGGTGGTGACCGACTCCGGGCTCAAGGCCCTCTCCGTCGCCCTCTTCTGGCCCGGGGACATGACACCGGTGATGTGGCGCGGCCAGACGAAGAGCCGCACGATCCGGCAGCTCCTCTCCGCGGCAAAGTGGGGGAGCCTCGACTTCCTGCTGGTAGACCTCCCTCCGGGGACGGGCGACGAGCCGATCGCGATCCTCAAGTCCATCCCGGACCTGGACGGAGTGATCATCGTCACGACCCCCCAGGAGGTCTCGACCCTCGTCTGCTCCAAGGCGATCAACGCGTCGCTCACCCTCGGCGCGCGGGTCCTCGGGCTCGTCGAGAACATGAGCCACTACGCCTGCCCGTGCTGCGGCCAGACCGCGTACCTCTTCGGCCGCGACACCGGCCGGGGGCTGGCGCGGATGATGGAGATCCCCTTCCTCGGCTCGGTCCCCATCGACCCGCTCTTCTCCGAGGCGGCCGACGCGGGCGTCCCCGCCGTGGACCTCCACCCGGAGAGCGCGGCGGCTGTGGCCTTCACCGGCATCGCCGAGGCCCTCGCCCGCGACTTGCCGGCCAAGGAGACGCCGGAAGCGCCCCACGAGGAGTCGAAACCCTGCCCGGGCGCCGGCCACCACCATCACGACCATCACCACCACGGCGACGGCGAGAAGTGCGGCCACGCCCACCATCACCCCCACCACCGGCACGGCTGAGAGCCGCGGGCACACACGAAGGAGCCACGAGATGTCTGAAGAGAAGATGGGAACTCAGTACGCGCGGGAGATCGCGCAGCTCTTCCGGGAGACCGCGGGCGAGTGCAAGTACCCCACGGTCGCGGAGAAGTTGACCGGCGTCGCGGGCGAGCTCGAGACCCTCGCCGGAAAGCTCTACTTCAAGACGCAGAAGGGCACGGAAGACATGCAGAAGATCGCCTCCGATCTGGCGAACTTCCGGGGCGCCCTGGCCGCCTGCAACGAGGCGGGCGCGGCGCAGTCCTTCTGCCTCCCCGTGTTCGCCAGGATCGAGCCGATCCTCCAGCACGTCAAGACCATGAAAGTGCGGATGACCTGAGGAGCGCCGATGTCTTCCGACCGAGAGATGATCGCCGACGTGCTGAGCACCGGGGTGCGGGCGGCTGTGCTGCTCCGGGGCGTGATGCTCCAGAAGGTGGACCGGGAGACCCTGGAGTGGGGCCTCGAAGAGCTCCACGCCTCGGAGCTCCTCGAGCGGTACTTCCACCGTCTGGTCGCCTCGCCGGAGCGGGCCGACCTCCTGAACATCCTCCACCTGCTCTGGAGCCTTTCGGGCCAGCTCGATTTCCAGGTGCAGGAGTACGGCTTCGATTCGCTGAAGGACGACCTGGCGGAGCTCAACGCGAGCCTCGCCCGCGCGGCCGACGCCTTCGACATGCCCGGTCTGCGAGAGGTCATGTGAGAGGAGAGGATCCATGAGACTCAAAGAGCAAGTCGCCGTCGTCACCGGCGGGGCCCGA
This sequence comes from Deltaproteobacteria bacterium, assembly GCA_016218905.1. The sequence continues at coordinate 2,470 of JACRCS010000745.1, read as the reverse complement.
GGGAACGGCTTCGCGATCGCCAGGGCGCTCGCCTCCGAGGGGGCGAACATCGTCCTGGGCGACATCTGCAAGGACATCTCTACGGTCCCGTATCGCCTCTCCAGCGTCGAGGACCTGGACCGGGCGGTGAAGGAGCTCTCGGAGTTTGGCGTGAAGGTGCTCGGGTTGCGCTGCGACGTGCGCTCCGCCGCCGACGTGGAGTCGCTGGTGGCGAAGACGCTCTCCACCTTCGGGAGGATCGACATCGCGGTGGCCAACGCCGGAATCACGAGCCTCGTCGCTACCGTCGAGATGGATGAGACCACCTGGGACGACACCCTGGACACGCACCTCAAGGGCACCTTCCTCCTCGCCCACTACGCCGTGCCGCACATGATCGAGGCCCACTCGGGCAAGTTCGTGGCCATCTCGAGCGTTGGAGGGCAGCGGGGCTTCGGCCTGGGGAGCCACTACTGCGCGGCGAAGCACGGCATCCTCGGCTTCACCAAGAGCCTCGCCATGGAGGTGGCCGACCACAACGTCAACGTGAACGCCGTCTGCCCGGGCACCGTCTGGACCAAGATGATGCAGGGCCTCGCCGAGCACTTCGGGATGGAGCAGGACGAAGCCAAGGAGCAGTTCTGCGAGGGCCATCTCTTCAAGGACCGGGAGATCACCCCCGACGACGTCGCCCGGGCCGTACTCTGGCTCTGCCTGCCGGAGAGCCGGTGCGTGACCGGCAACCTGATCACCGTGGACTCGGGGTGGACGGCGGCAGCGGGCTAGCGCGCGGCCGGGCGGCCGGGCGCGAATGAAGAATGAAGAATGAAGAATGACGAATGAGGGGGGAAGGTCCGTGGCCAACCACGGATCGGACCGATCGGTCGGATCGGCCGCGCCCGACGGGAAAACTGTAGGGTGGGCACCGCCCACCAATCGATGACAAGGAGAACCACTATGGAAGAGCTCGACACCACCCGGGAACCCGAAACCGAAACCCCCGAGATCCTCGAAGAGATCTGCGCCGAGGAGCTCGCGATCGACGGAATCTGCGGGGTCTACTGACTTGTACGTGCTTCATCCCTGCTGCCGCGTGCGGAAGGAGTCCTTCGGGCTGCTCTTCTACGACCTGAGAGGCCCCAAGCTCCTCTTCGCCGAAACGGGCGACCTCGTGGAGCCGGAGCGGCTGCGCGCAGGGTTTTCCCCGGAGGGGGTTGCCCTTCCGGAGCGCCCCCGGCTCGAGCGGCTCCTCTCGGCCCTGGTCCGGAAAGGGTTTCTGCGTGAGCAACCGGTTTGTTGAAGCGGGCCTGTCGGCCCCCGTGAACGTCACCTGGGAGGTCACGCTCGCCTGCAACCTGCGGTGCGCGCACTGCCTCTCCGCGTCCGGCAAGGCCGCGCCCCACGAGCTGGGGACGGCCGAAGCGCTCGGGGTAGTGGAGGAGCTCGGGCGGTCCGGCGTCTTCCAGGTGAACTTCGGCGGCGGCGAGCCGTTCCTGCGGCCCGACTTCGACGCGATCCTCGACGCCTGCCACGAGCGGGGGATCGTCACCTGCATCTCCACGAACGGGACGCTCCTCGCGGCGGACCGAGTGGACCGCCTCGCGCGGACCGGGCTCGTGAACGTCCAGGTGAGTCTCGACGGCGCGACCGTCGAGACCTGCGACCGCCTGCGGGGATGCGGAACCTACCAGCGCGCGCTCCGGGCGCTCCGCCTCCTCGCCGGGAGCGGCATCCCAACGAGCATCAACGCGGTCCTCACGGCCGCGAACGCCGCCGAGGTCCCTGCCCTCTACGAGCTCTCCCGGTCCCTGGGCGTGTCGCTGCGGGTGAGCCGCTTTCGGCCCTCGGGCCGCGGCGCCGAGAACTGGGCGCGGCTCCGGCCGTCCGCGGGGGCGCTCCTCGCTTTCTCGGAGTGGCTCGCGGACAACGACCGCGTGCGCACCGGCGACAGCTTCTTCTCGCTCACCCCGCAGGAGCGGCAGGGACTCGGGTTGAATCTCTGCGGAGCCGCCAAGCTCACCTGCTGCGTCGGACCGGAGGGGGACGTCTACCCCTGCGCCTTTCTCCAGCGGCCGGAGTTCCGGGCGGGCTCGCTGCGCCGGACCGAGCTCGCCGAAGTCTGGGCGGACTCGCCGGTCTTCCGCTCGCTCCGGAGCCTCCGCATCCGCTCCTGCGAGAGCTGCGGCCGGTTCGACCAGTGCCACGGCGGCTGCCCGGCTGTCGCGTACTACGTGGGGCGCGGCCTCGGGGGCGGCGATCCGGAGTGTTTGGCCGAGTGCGTCGCCGCGTCGGCAACGGATAGGGAAATCGAACACCGGAGGACCCCATGATGTTCCCGTACCTCTTCTCGCCCCTGAAGCTCGGCCGGACGGAGCTCAAGAACCGCCTCTCCTTCCAGCCGCACCTCACCAACTTTGCGGTGGACACGCTCCCCTCGGAGCGCCACCGGTACTACTGGGGCGAGCGGGCCAAGGGCGGCGTGGGGCTCATC
>JACRCS010000744.1 GCA_016218905.1 Deltaproteobacteria bacterium | reverse complement strand
GCCCTATTGCCATGCCCCTTCGACCAGGGACGAAATGGCCACCCGGGCACGGTGGCCCCAGAGGGGGTGCGGGACCGCCGCGAGCTCGTCGGCCAGGCGGTTTGCAGCGGCGGCGGTCGTGATCCCCTCGCTGCCCGCGAGCCGAAGAACCCGCTGTGTCACGGCATGGATCGAGTTCTCCCAGTCGCGGTCCAAGTGGCGCTCGACATAGGGGTCGCCCGGGATCCAGCCGTACTGCTCGTTCGCGACGGTGACGATCCCCATCCGGTTCGCGACGAAGTCGGGAACGTAGGTGATCCCACAGGCGGCCAGGGCGGCCGCATCCCGCTCCTCGTCGAGCAGCTGATTGTTCGCGGCGCCGCAGACTACCCGCGCACGGATCCCGCCGATGGTGCAGGGGCCGAGCACCCCGCCCAGCGCATTGGGGGCGAGGAGGTCGCAGGGCTCCCGGAGAATGCCGTCGTCTCCCGGCGCCGCGACACGGATCTCGAGCGGTGCGCCGCGAAAGCGCTCCGAGAGCGCGCGTGTCCGCTCCTCGCTGAGGTCGCTCGCCAGGATTCGCCGGACACCCCGGGCGAGGAGCTCCGCGATCATCTCCGACCCCACGTTCCCCGTGCCCTGCATCCCGACGATCTTTCCGGAGAGATCTCCGAGCTCCAGGAACTCCAGCGCCGCCTCCATCGCGCAGACCACACCCCGCGCGGTCGCCCCGGATGGATTGCCCGCCCCGCCCACGCCGGGCGGGATGCTCGTGGCAAACCGGGTGTGCCGGTGAATGACGGCCATATCCCCGGGCCCGGTCCCGACGTCCTCCGCCGTCACGTAGCAGCCGCGCAGGCTCGAAACGAAGGCGGAGTACTCGGCGAAGACGGTTTCGCGGTAGGCGGGGTCCCGCCACTCCTCGCCGGGGCGGCGGGCGATCAGCCCCTTCCCACCGCCCCACCAGAGCCCGGCGAGGGCGTTCTTCCGGGTCATGCCCCTGGAAAGGCGGAGCCCGTCCCGGAGGAAGTGCTCGAGCCGCTCGTAGCGCCAGTAGCGGACCCCGCCCTGTGCCTGGCCGCGCCGCGTGTCGTGGATGAAGGCGCCGAAGAGCACCCCGGTCTTCGGGCCGACTTCCAGAAAGATTGCCTCATGCGCGTGAAAGTCGCTGCACCCGTCCGCAAGGAAATCCGCGAGCGGACGAAGCTCAGGACGGGAGCACCGGATCTCGCCGGTCTCCGGCTCCGAGCTCAACCAGACCCGGCGAGCGCCGGTCCCGCGCAGCAAACCGGCGAAGTCAACGGGCGACATCTCGAGCAGGGGTGAGAGGTCCACGACGTCTCTCCTCGCGTTCATTCTGTGCACGGAGCCGGGGTCGGTGGGCAGGACGTGGCCGCTGCAGAAGGCGTGAGCTCCCGGGCCCAGGCGCGGAGCCCTCGCCAGTGCTCATCGATCATCGGCTGCAGGTCGCTCGGCTTCAGCCCCGATCGCTGGAACCTCCGCTGGAGCGAGAGGTAACGCGCGAGCGCCTCCTGGGAAAACTCGGGCTCGATGTTGATCGCCAGGCGCCGGCCCTCGAAAACCTCGAGCACGGGGAAGAGCCCCGAGCGAACCGCAAGCCGGACGAGCTCGATCCCGAGCGCCGGCTCGGACTTCCAGCCCATGGGACAGGGGGAGAGGATATGGACGAAGCGAAAACCCGTGACATCGAGAGCGCGGGCGATCTTTCGGACCGCGTCCTCCGGGTGGCCAAGGGAAAGGGTCGCCGCGTAAGGGATCCGGTGGGCTGCGATGATCCGAAGGATGTCCTTCTTCGGCTCGCCCTTCCCACTCGGGGTGTTCGCCGTGCTCGCGCCGACCGGTGTCGCGGAGGAGCGCTGCCCACCGGTGTTGCCGTAGATCTCGTGATCGTAGCAGACGTAGAGGATGTCCTCGTTCCGCTCGGCCGCGGCCGACAGGGTGGCCATGCCGATGTCATAGGTCCCGCCGTCCCCCACCCAGCAGACGACCCGGGTCGGTTCCCCGTTCAGCCGCGCCACGTGGGCGAGACCGGACGCGGCGGCCGCAGCCGAGGCGAAGGTGGAGAGGAGAACCGGGGCGCCGAGGGCGCTGAACGGAAAAGGCCCCACGGTCACCGCTGCGCAGCTGGCCGGGATCACGAGCTGCAGCCGGCGGCCCACTGCAGCTCGCCCCAGCAGCTGAAAGGCCGACGACATGCCGCAGCCGCCGCAGTTGCTGTTGCCCGGGCGCAGGAGTGGGTTCGCGGGTTCTCTCATAGGCCGACCTCCATGAGCATTGGGGGGGCGGCGGCCTGCCTTCTTCCGAGGTCCTCCACGACGGCATCCACGTGCTCCGGGCGCACGTCGCCGCCCCCGATCCCGATGACGTAGCCCTGAACCAGCGCATTGGGCGCGAGGCCGCGAGCTTCGCCCCAGAGCACCCCTCCGAAGCCCAGGCTCAGGTTCCGGTCGAGGACTCCGATTCGTGATACGCCCCCGAAGAACCCGGTCAGCTGCTCGGCCGGGAAGGGCCGGAACGCCCTCACCCGCACCGCGCCGACGCGGAGGCCCCGGGCCCGCCAGCCGTCCACGGACCGCTCGACCGTCACGGCCATGGTGCCCATTGAGACGAGGAGCACCTCGGCGTCCTCGGCGCGGTAGCCCACCACCGGGTCTGCCGGCCGTCGGCCGAAGCACCGCTCGAACTCCTCCTGCGCCTCCTCGTAGACCGACCATACGCGTCCGAGGGCCTCGTGGTGTTGCGCGCGGTGGACCTCGAGCAGGTGCGGAAGCACGACGCCCCCCACCACCCGCGGCGTTTCGCCCAGCCGGTTCGCGAGCTCGAGGGGCGGCAGGAAACGGTCCACCTGCTCCTGGGTCGCGACGCCGGTCTCGGCCATGGTGTGAGAAAGGACGAAGCTCTCCTGGCATATGAGGACCGGCAGGAGGATGCGCCGGTCCTCGGCAAGTCGGTAGGCGCAGAGCACCGTGTCGAAGACCTCCTGATTGTCCGCGCAGTAGAACTGGACCCAGCCGAAATCGCGCAGCATCAGGGTGTCCCCGTGGTCTGGCCACAGATTCCAGGGCGGGCCGAGCGTACGGTTCGCCGCGACCATGACGACCGGCAGCCGCAGAAGCGCCGCGGCGATCGCGTTCTCGGCCATGTACGCGAGGCCGTTGCCCGAGGTGGTCGTAAACGTACGCGCTCCGGCGGCGGCGGCACCGATGCAGACGGCCATCGCGCTGTGCTC
>JACRCS010000755.1 GCA_016218905.1 Deltaproteobacteria bacterium | reverse complement strand
TCGATTCGCTCCACCGCCTCGCCCGCTCCGGGATGACGATCCTGCTCATCGAGCAGAACGCGGCGCGGGCGCTCAGCGCCTCGTCCCGGGCGTATCTCCTCGCCAACGGCCGCGTCGTGGGCGAGGGTCGGAGCGAGGACCTCCTGGTGGATCCGGAGCTCCGCCGGGCCTTCCTCGGTTCGGCCTCCGAGAACCGGCCCGAGGCGAGCCGCCTGGGCGCCGCCGGGCTGACGAACGTCCGACTGGAGAACCCGATGCACCCGTCATTCCTGCCCCACTTCGCGGACGAGCGGGCACTCGCGGATCACCAGCTCCGGGGGCTGCGGTGGACCGTGAACCACGCCTACCACGGCTCCGCCTTCCTCCGGGCGCGCCTGGAGGAGGCGGGCGTCACTCCCGACTCGATCCGCGGCCTGGACGACCTCCAGCGACTTCCCTTCACGACGGCCGACGACCTCCGCGAAGGCTACCCGTTTCCGTTGCGCGCGGTGCCGTACGAGCAGCTCGTCCGCATCCACGCCTCGAGCGGCACCACGGGGAAACGGAAGATCCTCGGCTACACCCGAAAGGACCTGGAGGACTGGGGCCTCTTCTTCGCCCGCGCGTACGAGATGGCCGGGGTGACGCCGCTCGATCGGGTGCAGATCGCAGCAGGCTACGGGCTCTGGACCGCGGGGGCCGGCTTCCAGCAGGGTTGCGAGCGGCTCGGCGCGTTGGCGATCCCCACCGGCCCGGGCAACCTCGAGCTCCAGTGCGAGTTCCTCATCGACCTGCAACCGACGGTCTTCTGCGGCACGGCCTCCATGACGCTGCTCCTCGCGGAGGAGGTCCACCGCCGGGGCATCGCCGACCAGATCAACGTCAACAAGATCATCTACGGCTCGGAACGAGCGTCGGCCTCCATGCGCCAGAAGATCTCCGAGCTCTTCGGGGGCGCCGAGCTCTTCGACATCCCCGGGCTGACGGAGCTCTACGGCCCCGGCACGGGCATCGAGTGCTCGGCCCACGAGGGGATCCACTACTGGGCCGACTACTACCTCCTGGAAGTCCTCGACCCGAATACGTTGAAACCCGTCTCCCCCGGCGAGGTGGGCGAGATGGTGGTGACGACCCTCGCGAAGGAGGGCGCGCCCCTCATCCGGTACCGGACGCGGGATCTCACGCGGCTCCTGCCGGAGCGCTGCGCCTGCGGGTCGCTCCTGCCCCGCCACGGCCGCATCGAGGGCCGCACCGACGACATGTTCATCATCCGCGGCGTGAACGTCTACCCCTCCACGCTGGACGTGATCTTCTCGAAGATCCCGGGCCTCGGGTCCGAGTACCAGGTCCACCTCTCCCGCGACGCCGCGGGGCGGGACCTGATGCACCTCGTGATCGAGCGGGGCGAGGGGGTGGAGAAGGGCCGCGAGGTCGAGCTCACGCGGGAAGTGGCCTTCCAGATCAAGCACCAGCTGCTCGTTACCCCGGGCGTGGACGTGGTAGAGTACGGCTCCCTTCCCCGGTCCGAGCGCAAGAGCAGGCGGGTCTTCGACGCCCGCCTCGAGAATTCCGGTTCCTGACCGCTCCGCAGGCCGGGGCGACCGGGAGCGGAAACGTGGGAGTCTCCGGCGTCTACAACCTCTCGACCGAGGACCACAACGGCCTGGGGATCGACTCCATGGTGATGGTGGAGGTCAAGAACGGGAAGTTCGTGGCGGCCGAGTAGGAACGACCCGCTTCCGTTGAAGACGGCGGCGGGCCGAGGCTCGCCGCCCTTTCTGTTCCGGGTTCCCCGGTCCTGCTGTTCGCCGGCGTCCTGGAACTCCCTCTCAGAACGTACGTTGTTTGCCTGTCTCCTTCGCCCCTACCCTGAAGCGTCTGGCCGCAGTGTGGGAACGTGCGTTGTTCGCCGGTCCAGATGCGCCGCTCCGCTCACCCGAGCCCCAGCGCGCCCGGGTTCATCGTACGCCCGGCGTCGAGGGCGGCCTTGATCTTCTCGAGTACCTGCCAGCTCGGCCCTTCCCCCAGCCGCTCCCGGTAGGGGTAGTACTTTCCGATCTGCGCGTATCCGCCGTCGTTCTCGATGAAGGCGTCGACCAATCGCCGCCTCAGATCGAGCGCGGCCTGGCGCGCCGCGGGGTTGGGCTCGAGCTGGGAGAGGGCCTCCCTCCTCTCCGGGTCGAGGATGCTCAGCCGGAGGGAGCTCAGGCTGTCCGGCCAGTAGAGGATCGGTTCGACGCCGAACCTCCCCCCGGTGCGGAAGTAGATCATCGTGTGTTCGATCCTCTGCGCAGCCATCAGCGTGGCGTTCTCGGCGAAGAAGCGCTCGAGGGCAGAGACGAGGGCTGCCGCGCGCGAGTAGGGCACGACGCAGTGGCTCGGGATGGAACAGGTCCCGTTCGTGCCGAGGATGAGCTTGTCGACGGGCATGAACGGAGCGACGCGCAGGGTGACGGCGAGCGACGGGGGGAGGCCGACCCCGCCGCATCTCGCCGCCACGCGCTTGGCGGCGGCGATCTTCCGGTCGGCGGAGCGTTGATCGAAGCCGTCCGCGACGACGTGCAGCGAAACGGCCTGGCCGGCGAGGAACCCCATGCCGCCCGGCCGCAGGCACCGCAGGAGATCGCGGGCGGCCCGGACGCGGCTCGAGCTCATCCGGAAGAGGTCCTGGACGAACTGCCTCGACTCCTCCCTCGACGGCTTCGGCGCGGTCCCGATCTGCTCGTTGTGGTAGCGCCCGAAAGCGAAGAGCTCAGTCGCGAGCTCGGATCGAGCGATCTCGCAGAGGGCGGCCACCGCCCCGTGCCGGTCGGGGAATCCGAAGGAAGCGTACCCCGCCCCGCCCGGCCTCTTCAGGAGGCGGAAGACCGCCCTCGTCTTCACGCCGAAGGCCCCGCCGTCCGCGACGAAGAGTCCGGTGAGGTCCGGCCCGAACTGCCGGAGCGTCGGCGCACCCCTCCCCTTGACGAGACAGCCCGTCCCGAGCACCTGGCCGTCCGGGAGGACGACCTCGAGGCCCAGGAGGTCGTCCGTGATATCTCCCTTCCCGAGGGCGGTCGCCATGTTTCCGAGCCCGCCACCGATCGTCGCCAGCACGCCCGAAAGCGTGCCGTAGAACGGGACGTGGTAGGCTTCCGACTGGAGCGCCTCGCGGAGCTGCTTCCACGTGACTCCCGCCTCCACGATCACGTACCCGTCCGCGGTGTTCACCTCGACCACGCGGTTCATGCGCGCCATGTCGAGCACCACGGAGTCGGGCCGCGCCGGGACGTGCCCGAGGGTATAGGACATCGCGCCGCCGCGGGCGAGGATCGCAAACCCCGCCGAGGAGGCCGCGCCCACCACCTCCGAGACCTCCGGTGTCGAGCCCGGCCGGACCACCAGGCACGCCTCTTCCCCGGGCAGCTCGCTGAAGTCTATCGAGTAGAGGTGCCGGCTCCGAGCGTCGTCGAGGACGTTGCCGTCCCCGACCACCCTGCGCAGCTTCGCAGCGAGCTCCGCCACCGCTGCTCCCAGTTCACTTGCCTCCATCGGCTCCTCCCCTCGACCCGGCCCCCCGAAGCTCCGGCGTGCCGGCAAGCCCGAGAGTGCCGGTCAGCCCCTGCCCGCCTTGTTCTCGAGTAGCATCTCGATGAAGCTCGACACCTTTGCCTTGGCCTTCTGGTCATCCCAATCGCGCACGTCCACCATGTCCGCTTCGAGGCAGCAGGTGGGGATGCCGATCTCTTCGAGCGCTCGAAGCGTCAGAAGCATCGAGGCGCTCAGGAGCCGGCACGACTCGACCTTTTCGTACACGACACCGTCGATTTTGAACTTCTTCGCCTCGTAGGCGATGATGTCCGGAAACCAGGGGGGTTGGGCCAGCTCCGTGTAATGGACGTACCGGGCGGCCAAGGCGCGCAACGGGTCGCTCAAGTCTCTGCGGATCAGCTGACGCGGGATGACCGTCAGGTACATCATGTAGACGAAGACGGCCCCGTACCGGTCGTGGAAGTAGTCGTAGAAGCCGGGAGTGAACCAGTTCGGAACGAGTAAGTACATCAGTCTAAGTCGCTCGTTCTCGTAGGCCGCGATCCCCCGGTCGACTCGGCTCCTGAGCTCCTCATAGAGGCGTTTGGCTTGGGCCAGGCCGAACTCATGGCCTCGGAAGAACTGGGTCGAGAGGAGGTTCGCCAGGTGATCGCCCATTCCCATGGGCGTCGGCACTCGCGCGGCGAGCTCCATGGCTCTGCCCATGTAGTCGAACTGCTCGTTGCTCCTCTCCATCACGGCCCTTAGGCTCGAGGTGCTCAGCGTCCTCCCCGTCACCGTCTCAAGGAAGCTCACGAGGCCCTCGGTCTCCTTGAGGGCGTACTCGAGCCGCCAGGGCTCCTGGTAGCTGTACGCCTCGATGTTCTCCACGCTCTCCCAGAAGGTGCGATCGGGCGGCTCGCTGATCATCGTATGGTCCCAGAGGTACAACGGGACCTTGAGCTCCCTCGCCATGAGCTCGTAGATCCGGACGATGGGGTCATCCGCGACCATGCCGACGATGGCGGTCGGCTTCGGCACTCCTCCCCAGGGCGCGATCGCCGGCTTGTC
>JACRCS010000754.1 GCA_016218905.1 Deltaproteobacteria bacterium | reverse complement strand
GCGGGGCCTCCATCCCATCCAGCAGGCCTTCATCGACGCCGGGGCGATCCAGTGCGGCTTCTGCACCCCGGGCATGATCCTCTCCGCGAAAGCGCTGCTGGACAGAGGCCTCGCTCCCAGCGACGCGGAGATCGAGAAAGCCTTTCGCAAACATATCTGCCGCTGCGGAGTCTATCCGAGGATCACGGCCGCGGTGCGCCTGGCAGCCGAATACCTGCGCGCCGGAGTACCCGAGACGCCCCCAGGGACCAAGCGTCACGTCGGGCACTCCCATCAGAGGATCGACGCCTCTCAGAAGGCGCGCGGTGCCCCGCTCTTCGTCGACGACCAGGTCCATCTCGAGAACCTCCTCCACGGCCGGATCCTCCAGAGCGAGTACCCGCACGCCCGCATCAAGGGGATCGACCGCGGTGCGGCTCTCGAGGTCCCCGGCGTGAAGCTGGTCCTCACGTCCGAAGACATTCCCGGCGTCAATCGCTTCGGCGCGATCGTCGAGGACCAACCCGTGCTGGCCGCCGGAGAGGTCCGGTTCTTCGGAGAGCCCGTCGCGGTCGTCTTTGCCGAGCGTCCGGAGGCGGCCGAGGAAGCACTCCTTCACCTGCGGGTCGAGTACGAAGAGCTGCCGGGCCTCTACTCCGCGGCCGAGGCCCTCGGGAAGGAGGCGCTTCTCGTCCATGCGGGAAGGGATTCCAACCTTATCAAGGAGATGAACCTCGCCCGCGGGAAGGCGGAAGACGCTCTCCGCAAAGCAGAGGTGATCGTCTCCGAGACCTACTCGACCCAGCCGATCGAGCACGTCTTCCTCGAGACGGAGTGCGCGCTTGCGGTCCCCGAAGGCGACGGCGTGACCGTCTACGCGGGCACGCAGGGCCCGTTCTTCGATCGCAAGCAGATCGCGAACGTGGTGGCTCTGCCGTTGGAAAAGATACGGGTCGTCCACACGACGACCGGGGGAGCCTTCGGCGGGAAGACCGAGCCCAACATCCACTCCCTGGCGGCCCTGGGGGCGCTCAAAACCGGGCGGCCGGCGAAGGTCTCCTTGTCCCGGACGGCATCGTTCCGCCTCCATCCAAAGCGCCATCCCTTCCAGATGGATTACAAGCTCGCGTCGGACGGGAGCGGGCTCCTGAAAGCGATGGAGATAGAGCTCCTGACCGACGGTGGGGCCTACACCTCGTGGTCTCCCAGCATCGTGAAGCAGTCCGTCGGCATTTCTACGGGTCCCTACTACGTTCCTCATCTCCGGGTCAGAAGCCGGGCCGTCCTCACACATAACATGATCTCGGGGGCCATGCGCGGCTTCGGCGCGCTGCAGCCCCAATTCGCGGTCGAAAGCCAGCTGGACATCCTCGCCCGGAAGCTCGGGATGGATCCCCTCGAGCTGCGGAGGCGGAACGCGCTGAGGATCGGCGTCCCGACCGCCACCGGCCAGATCCTCCGGGGTGGAGTGGGTCTGCTGAAGACGATCGAGCTCGTCCAGAGGATCGTCAGGGAAGAGCTCGAGCCGCTGAAACGGCAGCATGCGGACTCCGGGATCGGGGTCGCCTGCGCCTGGAAGACGGTAGGGGGAAGCGGCCTGCAATCGCCGGAGAACGGCTCCGCGGGCGCGGCCTTCCGGCTGCTTCCCGACGGCACCGTCCAGATGGGCATCGCGAGCATCGAGATGGGGACCGGCAACGTGACGGGCCTGGCGCAGATCGCGGCCGACGTGATCGGTTGCCGTTTGGATCAACTGAAGGTGATCGTCGGGGACACGGCGCTTACCCCGCCCGCGGGCGGAGTCATGTCCTCGCGGGGGATCTTCATGTGGGGGCACGCGGTCCTGATCGCCGGAAGGAAGATGCGCGAGGAGGTCCTGAGGCTCGCGTCGGAGTTGGTCCAGGTTCCGCCCCAGGACCTCGAGCTCGCCGACGGGGTCGTCCGACACCGGTACCGCGGGGCCTCGCTTCTGACCCTCCGGGAGGCGGCCGGAAGGAGCACCGAGGCGGTAACGGCGGAGACCATCTACACGATGCCCGCCCTGAACGACATCCTGCCGGACGCCAACGAGAACGGCACCGTCGATCCGGCAACCTACAAGACGCACCAGGCCATCGGTTACGCGACCACCGCGGTCCTACTGCAGGTCGAGCGCTCCTCCGGAAAGGTTCACCTGCGCAGCGCGATCACCGCCGTCGACGGCGGCCGCATCGTCAATCCCGCCCTGGCTCGGGCACAGGTCGAGGGAGCGATGATCATGGGAATCGGACAGGACCTGCACGAGGACTTCGTGATTCGTCAGGGCAGGAACGTCACGGATTCCCTGGTCAAGTACCACGTGCCACGCCTGAAGGACACTCCCGCCGACATCCGTGCCCTCTTCGTGGACGAGTACGATGAGAGCGGCCCGCTGGGGGCGAAAGGCGTCTCCGAGATCGGGATCATCGGGATCATCCCCGCCATTACGAACGCGATCTACGACGCGGTCGGAGTTCGGATCAGGGACCTGCCCGCGACCCGGCAGAAGATCCTCGCCCAAGCCGGAGGCCAGCATGTTCGTTGAGGGTTTCCTGATTGCGCTCAAGCCGATCAATCTCCTGTACCTCCTGGCGGGGAACTTCTTCGGGCTGATCATCGGAGTGCTTCCGGCCGTGGGCGCCGCCTTCGGCGTCGCCGTGATGCTGCCCTTCACCTTCGGGATGGATCCCGTCTCCGCGCTCATCTTCCTCTGCGCGATCCACGCGACCGGCTGCTACGGAGACTCCGTAACTTCGATCCTGACGAACATACCCGGCAGTCCGGTGTCCGTCCCCTCCTGTTGGGACGGCTACGCCCTCACGCGGCAGGGCCGGGGCGGAATGGCGCTCGGAATCGCGGCTTTCGGCTCCTTCCTCGGCGGGTTGTTCGGCTGGATCCTCCTGATCGCCATCGCGAAGCCGCTCACGGCCTTCGCCATCGAGATCGGCGCGCCCGAGTACTTCGCCCTCGGCGTCATGGCTCTAGGTCTGGTCTCCATCGCGTCCAAGGAGGAGACGCTCAAGGGAATCCTCTGGGCGAGCGTCGGCATCGTCATCTCCTGCGTGGGCGCTGATCCCATTGCGGGCCTGACCTCCCGCTTCTCGTTCGGGATCCTGTCTTTGGAGGGCGGGATCCCCGTCGTCATCTCGATGCTCGGGCTCTTCGCGCTCTCCCAGGTGACCGACCTCTTCGAGAAAGGCCCGCAGCAGAACGCGCTCGAACTTACGGCCGCCAGAGACCGCTCTCTCGCCGGCGTCGTGGAGATCCTGAAGCGACCGATGACGGTCGCGAGGTCGGCGATCGTGGGGCTCTTCATCGGCATCCTTCCGGCCCTCGGGACGACGCTCGCCACGGTGACGGGCTATCTGGTCGAGAAGAAATACTCCCGGGAGCGGGACGAATTCGGCCGCGGAGCCGTCGCGGGGCTGACCGCCGCCGAGGTGAGCAAGGGATCCTGCGTCGTCGGCGACCTGATCCCCAGCTTCACGCTGGGGATCCCCGGCTCGTTGACGGGGGCGATCCTGATGGGTGCGCTCATCATCCACGGTATCCAGCCGGGACCCATGTTCATGCAGTCGGGCAGCCTTCCTTACGCGATCTTCGCGGGGATCCTGCTCACGCAGGCGTGCCTGCTGATCACCGGATTCTCGGTGGCGAAGTACTTCGCAAAGGTCGCGCTCGTCCCGAATGCGATCTTGGCTCCGGTCGTTCTGGTGCTCTGTTTCTTGGGGGCCTACGTCGAGAGGAATACCGCTTTCGACGTCGGCGCAATGATCGTGTTGGGCGTTCTCGGCTTTCTTTCCGAAAAGGCTCGGTATCCGACCGTTTCGTTGCTGTTGGGCGTCTTGCTGGGCCCGCTGGTGGAGGTCAACTTCCACCGGGCGCTCCGGGTGGGGCTCGGCTCGTATTCCATCTTCTTCACGCGCCCGATCTGTCTGGCCATCATCGTGGCAACTCTCGCGTTCCTCGCGTGGCCCTTCGTTTCCTCCCTCTTCCGGCGCAAGAAGGCGGACGCCTCCCTCGCTGCAACGGCGGAATCGAAGACGAAGGCGCCTGCGTCCGTCGAAGTGGCCCTCCTGACCTTCGCTATCCTGTTGTTCGGTCTGGTCCTCTGGAAGTCCGGCGAGTACAGCCGGGACGCAGCCCTGCTCCCGCGCATGGCCTCCGTGGTGGGCCTGGCGTTGAGCCTCTATCTCCTCGCCCCGGCGCTTCGCGCTCTCTTCCGCTCCGCTCCTCTCCCGGCGAGCTCGGAGCCGTCGCAGGCGGGCGTGTCTGCCTGGCTCTCCTTTGCAGGGTACGTCGTCTACCTCTTCCTCTTTCTTCTGCTCGGGCTGCCCCTCGCGACCGGCGTGTACGTGCTGGTCGCTTCCCGGTTCGCCGGGTATCGGCGCTGGCAGGTTTCCGTCCCCACTGCAGCCGGCTTGACGGCGAGCCTCTACTTTGTCGGCCAGGCTCTCCAGATCCCCCTGGCTGGCCTCATCAGTGTCTGATCTCGCCACGCAAAACGAATCGGCACAGGCGCGCGCCGAACGTCGGAACGACAACAGAGGAGGTCCGAACATGGAAAGAAGGAAGGCACAACGAACGAAGCACTGGACGGTGGTCGGTTTTGCGGCGCTCTTCGCGCTCGGCGCTGCTCTCGTGGGCGGCGAGTCGTTCGGAGCCTCTTATCCCGACCACACGATCACCCTCGTGGTCCCCTTCAAGCCGGGCGGAGGAGTCGACACCCAGGGACGGATTCTCGCGAACTACATCAAGAAGTACCTTCCCAAAGAGGCGGAGGTGATCGTCGAGAACCAGCCGACAGCCGGGGGAAAGGTCGGGCTCCTGAAGGCCTTCGACGCCAAGCCGGACGGGTACACGATGGGGATTACGGCCACCAATTCGATCGGCCTTCTCCTGGTCCGAGACGAGCTCGGCAAGCGGAACCCGAAAGAGCTGACGTACTTCTGCAGGACGGGGTACGCGCCCTACATGGTCGTCTTCAGTGCGAGAAGCCGCTTCAAGAGCATCAAGGATCTGAAGGGACAGCAGGTCAAGATCGGGGGGACCTCCTCCACGGTCTTCCAGGCCGCGCTCCTCGCCAAGGAGTTGAGCTTCACGCCCGTGTTCATCACGTACGACGGGTTTCCGGAAACCGCGGTCGCCACCATGAGGGGAGACGTCGATCTCTTCTTCTTCAATTGGGACAGCGCAAGCAAACACATCACGGCCAGCGAAGGCAAGTTGCAGCCCGTGTTCGTCGCTTCGGAGCGCCGCGTGCCGGAGCTCTCGAACGTCCCGACGGCCAAGGAGATCGGCATCAACATCAGCCAGAACGTGATGGAGGTCATGGCCTCGGGAAACACTCTCTTCGCCCCGCCCAATCTGCCCGCCGACGTCAGGGCGGTCCTCGAGAAGGCAGTCTCCTCCGCCCTCAACGATCCGGAACTGGAAAGCAAGATGCGGCAGGCGAACTACACGACGAAGCCGGTGCTCAGCCCCAAGGACACCAAAGACGTCGCTCTCGGAGTCTACGAAACCTACATGGCCCATAAGGCCTTGATCGAGTCCATCAAATAGATGCCGGTCATGGTCGAGACCCTTCGACGTACCGCCTGACCGATGCCCTGGTGCCCAGCGGCCTCCTCAGGAAGGCCGGTGGGGCCCGGCTCGACGGCGTCGCCCCCCGGTTTCCCATTGACCGGGCGCTAAAGCGTTGCTTTACTGTCGATTAGCGAAACTTATGCGAGACCCGCGAAGAGGAATCGGTGGACGAGATCGGGACCAAGCTGAAGGCCTTCCGAGAGGCGCGGCACCTGACCTTGAAAGGCCTGGCCGACGCTGCCGGTTGCACGGGTGCGCTCATCTCCCAGATCGAGAATGGGCATACCTCGCCTTCTATCGCCATGCTCAAGAAGATCGCCGCAGCTTTGTCCGTCAATATCGTCGACTTCTTCGACAACAACGACGGAGGGGAGCAGATCGTCACCCGGGAACTCGATAGGAAGAACGTCTACCTGAGCCGATGGGACGCCAAAGTTCAACAGCTGGTGCCATCGACACAAGGACGTCTGATGCAGCCGTTCTTCACCACGATCAAACCGCTTGGAGGCTCGAGAGAACCCTATACCCATCAAGGCCAGGAGTTCGGGTTCGTCATAAAAGGCGCGCTCACGATCACCGTCGGCGACGAGACGTTTCAAGTCCGTCCGAAGGAGAGCTTTTATTACTCGTCCGTACTCCCCCACACATGGGTCAACGAGTCGGAGGAGGATGTAGAGGTCGTGTGGGTTGTTTGCCCCCCGACTTGGTAACGCGGAGAAGTGGACCATGCCGCTCAACGCCCGATTGAGCTTCTTTTCCAAAGAGCAGTGCGCGCTCCTTCGCGACCGGGTCTTCCAGCTCCTGGAGAACAACGGCGTGAAGATGGACCACGGGAAGGTGCTGGAGAAGCTCGCCGAGGCGGGAGCTCGGGTCGACCTCGGAAAGAAGAGAGTACGGTTTCCGAGCGTCCTTCTCGAACAGGTCCTCCAGACGGCGCCCAGGAAGGTGTTCCACGCCGGCGCCGATTCGCGCCACGACTTCACGGTGCCGAGCGCGGAAGGAAGCTTCTTTGCCCGGCCGAATACCGGCGCACCGTTCTATCTGGACCCGGACTCCGGTCGGAAGCGCAGAGTCACCATCGCCGATATTGAGAAGTGGGCCGGGCTGGTGGACCGGCTGGAAGGCATGGATTTCTGCCCCTTCCCCTCCCCCAGCGACGTGCCGACGCAGACCGCGGACATTCACGCGCTGTGCTGCACGCTCAAGAACACGAGGAAGCACGTCTGGGTCCAGCCGTACAGCGCCGAGAGCGTCGAATACCTGATCCGGCTGGGCGCGTCGGTGAGCGGCGGCCAGGCACGGCTTCGCGAGCGGCCGGTCATCAGCATGATCACCTGCTCCCTGACCCCTCTCGAATTCAAGTACATGGATCTGGAGGTCATGGTGCAAGCCTGCCCGCTGGGGATCCCCGTGCACCTGTGCAGCCTCCCCTCCGCGGGTACGACTGCCCCGATGACCATCCAGGGTACGATCCTGCTGGCGGCGACGGAGATCCTGGCGATGCTCGCCGTCTCCCAGGTGCTCAACCCGGGTGCGCCGGCCGTGGCTACCCCGCTCGTCTTCGCCGCCGACATGGCGACGGGCTCGAGCATGCAGTCCAGCGTGGAGGCCATCCAAGGAAAGGCTGCCGCCGTGGAGTTCATGAAGGCCGCCTTCGGGATTCCGACGCACACCTACGGGTGGGGCACCGATTCGCCGGCCGTGGGGGGGCAGTCGATGATGGAGAGCACGCTGCTGGGCGCTACGATCGCCGCCGTGGGCGGCGACATCCTCGGGGCGGCGGGGCAACTCGAAGTTGCCACCGCAATCAGCCCGCTGCAGCTGCTGATCGACGAGGAAGCTGTCGGGATCATGAAGCGGATGGTGCGCGGCCTGGACGTCGACGACGACACCCTCGCCTGGGAGGATCTCCTCTCCGCGTCTCCCGGCACTCAGTTTCTGACAACCACCCACACGTTCGAGCACTGCCGGGACGCCCACCGGACCAAGCTCTTCACCCGCGAGTCGCGCGAGGACTGGGAGGCGAAGGGAAAGAAGGACATCGTCTCCCGGGCCGAGGAGCGATACAGGGCACTCCTCGCGCAGGGAGGCGAAGGGGCAGTCTCTCCGGAGCTGGGCGGGGAGTTCGATCGCCTGGTCTCGGACGCGGTGGCTCGTCTGGTTCGTTAGGCCCATGGACGCGACCCCTCTCCCCGTAAGGCAGAGGCGCTTCCCCGCGCGCGGTCCCCGCAGCCGGGGGCGATCGGCGGAGGTCTGAGCGATGGACGGCAGCGAGGAGGCGATCCACTTCGTGCTCAATGGCCGCCCGGTGACGGCCGAGGTCGACCCGAGCCGCACGCTCCTCTGGCTCCTGCGCGAGCGCTTCGACCTCACCGGCGCGAAGGAGGGGTGCGGGGTGGGCGAGTGCGGGGCGTGCACCGTGCTCCTGGACGGCGAGGCCGTGAACGCCTGCCTCTTGCTCGCCGGCAAGGTCCAGGGCCGCAGCGTCACCACGGTCGAAGGGCTCGGCGGGCCCGAGGCGCTCCACCCTCTCCAGAAGGCGTTCCTCGAGAAGCATGCGGTCCAGTGCGGCTTCTGCACGCCGGGGATGCTGCTCTCGGCCAAAGCGCTCCTCGACCGGACACCCCGCCCGACGCGGGAGGAGATTCGGACCGCGCTCTCGGGAAATCTCTGCCGCTGCACCGGCTATACCCAGATCGTCGAGGCGGTCTTCACCGCGAGCCGCCGGGAGGCCCCTTGAGCGCCGCTTTCCACTACCTCGCGCCCCGGAGCGTCGGAGAGGCCCTCGAGGCCCTGGCCGGCGAGCGCGAAGGCCGGGTGCTCGCCGGCGGGACCGACCTGATCGTGGCCGTGCGCGCCGGGAAGGTCGCGCCGTCGGCGGTCGTGGACGTGACGGGCATCGGGGAGCTCCAGGAGCTCCGCGCGGAAGCGGACGGAACGCTCCGGATCGGGGCGGCAGTCTCCCACGCGCGGGTGGCGATGGATCCGCTCGTCCGCCGGTACGCACCGGTGCTCGCCCGCGCCTCGGCCGTCGTGGGATCGGTCCAGGTCCGAAACCTCGGCACGCTCGGCGGAAACGTCGTCAACGCCTCCGTGGCCGCCGATACCCTGCCAGCGCTCGCCGCGCTCGAGGCCCGCTTCGAGGTTGCCGGCGCCCACGGCCGGAGGGTCTGCTCCGTCGACGAGTTCTTCCTGCGACCCGGACGGACGGCGCTCGGCCCGGCGGAGCTCCTCGTGGCAGTCCTCGTCCCGAAGCAACCGGAGCACGGATACGCGTTCCTAAAGGTCGGCCGCCGCCGCGCCGTCGCCATCAGCCGCCTCTCCGTCGCGGTGCTCGCGAACGGCGCGGAGGGCTTCGCGCGGGTGTCGGTCGGTGCGGTCTTCCCGCGCCCGGGTCGACTTCGCGCGGCGGAGGAGGCTCTCCGGCGGGACCTCGGCGACGCGAGTTTCGACGCCGCCGGGCGGGCGGCGGAAGCCGAGGTTCGGGCCGTCTCCGGGGCGCGCGCTTCGATGGCCTACAAGCTCCCCGTCGTGCGCTCCCTCGTGGCGCGAGCGGCCCGCGAGGCGTTCGGAGCGGCGGGCTCATGACGGCCGCCGCGGTCGGTAGCCGCGCCCCGCGCTTCGACGCCCTCGAGAAGGTGCTCGGATCGCTCCGCTTCGCCGCGGACCTCAGGATCCCCGGCGTCCTCCACCTCGCGGTCGCCCGGGCGAAGGAGGCACCCGTCCGGGTCCGAGCGCTCCGGCTGGACGGGGCACGGAGCGTCCCCGGAGTGGTCGGGGTCTTCACGGCCGCCGACGTCCCCGGTGAGAACCGCTTCGGGATCATCCGGAGCACCGCCGACCAGCCCATGCTCGCCTCCGAGCAGGTCCGCTTCGCCGGGGAGGCCGTAGCGCTCGTGGCCGCCGAGACGCCGGAGGCGGCCCGGGAGGGCGCCCGCCGGGTAGAGCTCGACGCCGAGACGCTGCCGGGGCTCTGGAGCCCCGGCGAGGCCCTGGAGCCGGGAGCTCCGCTCGTCCAGGAGGGACGGGAGAAGGGCAACGTCCTCTTCGAGCAGCGGGTCGTCCGGGGTGACGTCGACGAGGCCCTCGCCCGCGCCCGTGCCGTGGTGAGCCGCACGTATCGGACGTCGCTCGTCGAACACGCGTATCTCGAGCCGGAGGCGGGCGTCGCCTACTGGGAAGGCGACATCCTCACGGTCGCAGCGTCGACGCAGAATCCCCACTACGACCGGGACGATCTCTGCCGGCTCCTGGCGCTTCCGCCCGAGCGCCTCAGGGTGCTCCAGGCGCCCACCGGGGGAGGCTTCGGCGGGAAGCTCGACCTCTCGGTCCAACCCTACGTCGCGCTCTGCACGCTGCTGACCGGCCGGCCCTCGCGGCTCGTCTACTCCCGCGAGGAGTCGCTCCTCGCCTCGGCCAAGCGCCACCCCCTCGTAATGCGCTACTGCAGCGCCGCCGACCGGGACGGCCGGCTGCTCGCCGTGGAGGCCGAACTTACCGCCGACACCGGGGCCTACGCCTCCTACGGCCTCGCGGTGGCGGTCCGGGCCGCGGTCCACGCAGCCGGCCCCTATCGCGTCCCCAACGTCCGGGTCCGCAGCCGCGCCGTCTACACGAACCGGCCCGTCTGCGGGGCCATGAGGGGCTTCGGCACGCCCCAAACGGCGTTCGCCCACGAGAGCCAGATGGACCTCCTCGCCGAGGCCTTGGGGCTCGACCCCCTGGAGCTCCGGCTCCGAAACGCGCTCCGCCCCGGGGACACGACCGTCACGGGGCAGGTCTTGGGGCCGAGCGTCGGCCTCGCCGAGTGCCTGGAGAAGGTGGGCCGGCTCCGCGACCGGTGGCGAAGGCGTCTCGACGCCTGCGAGCCGAGCGACTGCCTCCGGGGCATCGGCGTCGGGGCCATGTACTACGGCATCGGGAACACGGCCATGTCGAACCCCTCGGCGGCCCGGGTGGAGCTCGAGGAGGACGGCACCTTTACTCTCGACGCGGGGGCCGCGGAGATCGGCCAGGGCTCGGACCAGGTCCTGCGCTCGGTCTGCGCAGAGGTGCTCGGGGAAGCCCCGGAGGAGCTTCGGTTGGTGCGGGGAGACACCGCGCGCACCGAGAACGCCGGCGCGAGCTCGGCGAGCCGGCAGACGTACGTCTCCGGCGGCGCCGTGCTGCGGGCGTCCGAGGCCCTGCGGGAGGCGCTCCTCCGGCGGGCGGAGGACCTCCTGGAGATCCCGCGGGACGACCTCGTCCTCGCCGGCGGCACGATCTCGAGCCGCTCCATGCCGACCCGCGGCGTGAGCCTCGCCGAGGTGGCGGCGGCGTTCCGGCGGAGCGGCGAGCGCGCCTCCGGCGAGGGCCGCTTCGACCCCGACACCACCTCCCTCGACGCAGAGGGACAGGGACGCCCGTACGCGACCTACGCCTTCGCGGCGCAGGTGGCCCGGGTGGCGGTGGATCGGGCCACCGCGGAGGTCCGGGTGGAACGGCTCGCCGCGGCCCACGACGTCGGCCGCGCGATCCATCCGCCCGGCGTGCTCGGGCAGATCACCGGCGGCGCCGCCATGGGGTTGGGAATGGCCCTGATGGAGGAGTACACGCCCGGCGGCGACACGAACTTCGACACCTACCTCATGCCCACGGCCGCGGACGTGCCGCGCGTGACGCCGGCCTACGTCGAGAAGCCGGAGCCCACCGGCCCCTTCGGCGCCAAGGGCGTCGGCGAGCCCGCCCTCATCCCCACCACGCCGGCCATCGTGAACGCCCTCGCGGACGCCTGCGGAGCGCGCATCGACCATCTGCCTGCCAACCTGGAGCGCGTCCTGGCGGCGCTCCCCGGGTCCGGAAGAGAGGAGTAGCCATGGCAACCACCAAGATCGTGAACATCGGAGTGCTGGTATCGGGCGACGCGGCCAAACCCCTCCTCGACGCCGACACCCTCCTCGTCGCCGACGGCAAGATCGCGGCGGTGGGCCGGGGGGCGGAAGTCTCGGGCGTCGACCGCGTCATCGACGCCCAGGGCTGCGGCGTGACGCCCGGTCTCATCGACTCCCACATGCACCCCGTCCTCGGGGACTTCACCCCCCGCCAGAACCAGGTCGGGTTCCTCGAGAGCTCGGTCCACGGCGGCGTGACGACGGCGGTGAGCGCGGGCGAGGTGCACCTGCCCGGCCGGCCCAAGGACCCGGCGGGCGTGAAGGCCCTCGCCATCCTGGCCGCGAAGTCGTTCGCCGCGATCCGGCCCGGCGGGATGAAGGTGATCGGCGGGGCCGCGATCCTCGAGAAGGGGCTCGTGGAGGAGGACTTCGCCGACATGGCCCGCAATGGCGTCCGGATCGTCGGGGAGATCGGGCTCGGCGCGATCAAGCAGCCCGAGGAGGCTGCCCCCATGGTCGCCTGGGCGAAGAAGCACGGGATGGTGGTCCTCATGCACATGGGCGGGACGTCGATCCCCGGCTCCTCGACCGTGACGGCGGAGCAAGTGCTCGCGGCCGGCGCCGACGTGGCGTGCCACACGAACGGCGGCCCCACGGCGGTGAGCCCCGCGGAGATCTCCCGGATCGTCCGCGAGAGCAGCCTCTACGTAGAGATCGTGCACTGCGGGAACGGGAAGATGGCGGTCCACGCCGCCCGGGAGGCGGCCGACGCCGGCGCCTGGGAGCGAGTGATCATCGGCAACGATGCGCCCTCCGGCACCGGGGTGGTCCCCCTCGGGATCCAGCGGGTGATCGCCCACCTCTGTGGCCTCGCCGAGATCGACCCGGCGGTGGCGATCGCCTGGGCGACCGGCAACACCGCCCGCTGCCACAAGCTCCCCCAGGGGCGGATTGCCGTGGGCGCGCCGGCGGACCTCGTCTTCTGCGACGCCCCCATGGGCTCGGTGGGAGACGACGTGCTCTCGGCATACCGCGCCGGGGATACCCCGGGGGTGAGCTTCGTTCTCGTCGACGGGGAGATCGTGGTCAAGCTGAGCCGCAACACGCCGCCTCCGAAGCGGACGGCAAAGGTGGTGTAGGCTGGCGATGGAGATCCTCGCCGACCGCTGCACCGCCTGCGGCAAGTGCGTCGCTAACTGCCCCCTGGAGGCGGTGGAGCTCGTCGAGAAGAAGGCGAGGATCACGGGCGACTGCGTCGAGTGCCGGGTGTGCCTGCGGGTCTGCCCCGAGGGCGCGGTCGCGGCGAAGCCCGCGGTGCCGGACGGTCGCGCCAGGTGCGGCTCCTGCCCCATCGGGTGCTTCGTGGCGGAGGGGAAGACCGGGGCCTGCCAGCGGTACGTGAACCGGGGCGGAGAGCTCGTCCGGAATGTGCCGCTCCACACGTTCGAGGACGTGCGGGAGGTCGTCGGCCCGGACTGGGAGCCCGCGATCCGGGAGCCCCTGATCACGGGCCTCGGCGCCGGGACCACGTACCCGGACTGCAAGCCCGCCCCGGTCATCGTCCGGGGCGTGAGCCACGGGGTCGACGTGGTGACGGTCGTCACCGAGGCGCCGCTCAGCTACTCGAGCGTGAAGGTGAAGATCGACACGGACGCGAGCCTCGGCGAAGAGCGCGCCGCGGTGCTGGCCGGCGGAGAGCCGATCGGCCACCTCACCACGGAAGAGTACGGCTCGAAGATCCTTTCCCTGGGAGGGGCGAACACCCTGACGGGGCCGCACGGCTTCCGCGCCGCGCGCGTCATGACCGCGCTGGCGAACCGCAAGCCCGTGAAGCTCCGGATCGAGGGCGGGAGCCGCCTGGAGCTCCGGGTGGGGAGCGCACCGGTCGTGGACGGCGTCCGGATGGAGAAGATGCGGGTCGGCTGCGGCAGCGCGACGCTCGGCCTCTTTGCGCCCCTCCTCAAGGAAGCGGCCGACGAGGTGGTGGTGCTCGACAGCCACCTCACCGGACTCCTGACCGAGCACGCCGCCGGGCGCTATCTCGGCACCGTCCCCTCGGGCGCGCGCCTGCGCTTTCGCCAGAGCACCCCCGGGCGGTACTTCGGAGACCACGGGAGGGGCTGGGGCGGGACCTCGGTGGAGGCGCCCCGGGACGTCTTCGCGCCCGGCGGAGTCCGGGACGTCCGCCCCGGGAGCCGAATCCTCGTCACCGAGACGACGGGGCAGAAGGCCGCCCTCTTCCGGGTGACGGAGGGGGGCGAGCTCGAGCCCGTGGAACTCACGGAGGCGGCCCGGCAGGCCGTCCGGACCATCACGGAGACCTGCCAGCCGAGCCGCGTCTCCGCCCTCTACTGCGGAGGGACCGGCGGGAGCGCGCGGGCGGGCGTGACGCGCCAGCCGATCAAGCTTACCCACGCCGTCCACGCGGCCAAGGCCCGCCTCACAGTGGGCGGCGCCCCCACGTTCCTCCTGCCCGGGGGAGGCATCAACTTCATGGTGGACGTGGAGCGGGTCCTGGCGGGGTTCTTCACCTGGGTCCCCACCCCCGCCCTGGTGGTCCCGGTGGAGTACACGATGAGGCTCTCGGATTACGAGGAGATGGGGGGACATCTCGAGGCCGTACGGCCGCTGGGAGGCGCTTGAACGGAGGCGGGCCCGCGCTCGTCCCCCTCGGGCCCGACCGCCTTCGCGTCGAGCGCGGGCCGGTGAGCCTCATCATCGCCGCCCGGTGGGGAGGCGAGACGCGGCCGGCGCTGCTGGAAGCCGCCGGGCGAAGGACGCTCGAGGTGCTCTCGGAGCTGGCCGAGTACCGGACCCTGGTCGCCACGGACGCCCGGCGGATCCGGCACGCCCAGGCCCTGCCGCCGGTGGTCGGCGCGATGTGGGAGGCGACGCTTCCCCACCGGGAGCGCTTCCTGACGCCTCTGATCGCGGTGGCCGGCGCGGTGGCCGACTCGATCGCCAATTGGCTCGCGGCGGCCGGCGCCAGCTGGATCCTGGTGAACAACGGCGGGGACGTCGCCATCCGCCTGGCTGCCGGCGAGAGCGCGACCGTCGGCGTGGCGGCCCGGCTCGGAGCGCCCCCCTCGGCGCGCTTCCGGGTGACGGCGTCCGACAGCGTGGGCGGGGTGGCGACGAGCGGGTTCGGCGGGAGGAGCTTCACCCTGGGCATTGCCGACGCGGTGACGGTGGTCGGGGAGTCGGGAGCCGCGGCGGACGCGGCGGCCACCCTCGTCGCCAACGACGTGGACGTGGAGTCCCGGTCCGTGGAGAGAGTCCTCGCCGGCGGCGTCGATCCCGAGACCGACCTCCGCGGCCTCAGGGTCACCCGTTCGGTGGGGCCCCTCTCGGCGGCGGAGGTCGCCCGCGCCCTGGACCGGGGCGGGGCGACGGCGGCCGACTTCCTCGAGAGGGGGCTCATCCGGGGAGCGCTCCTCTTCCTCCGGGGGGAGCGGCGGCTGGTGGGGTTTCCGGGCTCCGAGCGACTCGAGTTCTCGCCCGGTGGTGAAGCCATAAACGCAAGTGTCGCGGGAGGTGTGTGATGGAGATTCGAAAGATCGTGACCCTGGTCGAGGAGACCCGGAAGGAGTCCGGAAGGCCCGTCGACCCGCCGACCCGGCGGGCCGCTGCGCTCGCCGTGATCAAGAACCCCTTTGCGGGCCGCTACGTCGAGGACCTGGCGGAGCTGATCGAGACCGGCGACGCCCTCGGGAAGCTCCTCGGCGAGAAGGCCGTCGCCGCCCTGGAGATCCGGCCCGAACAGGCGGAAGGGTACGGAAAGGGGGCGATCGTCGGGAGCCAGGGCGAGCTCGAGCACGCCGCCGCCATCCTCCATCCGAAGCTCGGCACGCCCTTTCGGGCCGCCGTCGGAGGCGGCAAGGCGATCATCCCCTCCGCCAAGAAGATGGGGGGCCCGGGGACCGAGCTCGACGTGCCCACCCACTACAAGGACGCCGCCTTCGTCCGGACCCACTTCGATGCCATGCCCGTCCGGGTCCAGGACGCCCCGCGAGGCGACGAGATCGTCGTCGCCCTGGTGGTCACCGACTCCGGCCGTCCCCTCCCCCGCGTCGGCGGCCTCACCAAGGACGAGGCGAAGAAGGAAGACGGACTGCGCTGACGCGCGTGCAGCGTCCCGCGTTCTGCGTTCCACGTTTGGGGTCTCGAACGGGGTTCACAACGCGGTACGCAGCACGCAGAACATTCTTTTCCAGAGTTTTCACACGGAACGCAGAACGCGGTACGCGACACGTTCTTTTGAGGAGATTTCCATGGCTCTGCTCCCTGAAGTGAAGAAGCACTACGGTAACCTCAAGCTCCTCATCGACGGGGAGTGGGTCGAGTCGCGCTCGACCGTCGTCAACGAGACCACCAACCCCGCCACGGGCGAGGTGATCGCCACGTTTCCCGAGGCGACGAACGAGGAGGCTCGGGCGGCGGTGGAGGCGGCGCACCGGGCGTTCAAGGGCTGGAAGGAGGTCTGCCTGCGCGACCGTGCCAAGCTCCTCTTCGACCTTCGGGCGAAGCTCGAGGAGAAGTTCGACGAGCTGACGCGGATTCTCACGCAGGACCACGGCCGCACGATCGACGAGTCCCGGGGCTCCGTGCGCCGGGTGATCGAGAACGTGGAGTCAGCGTGCGCCGCGGCCTACGGGCTGGTGAAGGAGAACGAGCACCTCGACCAGCTCGCCACGGGCATCGACCAGTGGCTCGTCTGGGAGCCGCTCGGGGCCTTCCTCATCGTCACGCCGGGTAATATTCCCATGCACGCCTGGTCGTCCTTTGTTCCGTACGCGCTGGCGGCCGGCTGCACCGTGGTCGTGAGCCCCAGCCGGCAGGACCCGGTCGCCGCCGACGCGATCACGCGGGCGGCCTGGGAGGCGGGGTTCCCCAAGGGCGTCCTGAACCTCATCCACGGAGGGCGGCACATCAACGCCGAGATCCTCCGGCAGCCCGAGGTCCAGGGGATCGGCTTCATCGGCTCCACCTCGGCGGGGTGGGACCTCTACCGCCAGTGCGGCGAGCTCGGAAAGGTCTCCTCGCTCAACGGCAACGGCAAGAACAACGTCGTGATCATGCCCGACGCGGACTACGACCAGGCCGCCCAGTGGCTGCTCCGCTCCTGCTACGGCATGAACGGCCAGCGCTGCCTCGGCTCGGATAACGTGATCGTCGTTGGCGACCGCCACGACGAGCTCAAGGAGAAGTTCGTGGCCGCTGCCCGGTCGATGAAGCTCGGCTACGGCCTGGAGGAGTCGGCCGATCAGGGCCCCATGTGCACGCCGGCGGGGCGCCAGAAGGTGCTCGACTGGATCGACCGGGCGCTCGCCGAGGGCGGCAAGATGGTGCTCGACGGCCGGTCCGTGAAGGTGGAGGGGTACGAGAAGGGCTACTTCCTCGCCCCGAGCATCCTCGAGAACGGAAACCCCGAGATGCCGACGGCCAAGGAGGA
Source organism: Deltaproteobacteria bacterium (assembly GCA_016218905.1). Next base: position 892 of record JACRCS010000754.1, on the reverse strand, counting down.
GGCCTTCGGCCCGGTGGCGATGCTCATGCGGGCGAAGAGCCTCGACGAGGCGCTCGCCTGGATCAACGGTACGAACTACGGCCACTCGGCGTGCATCTTCACCGAGAGCGGCAAGGTCGCCCGGAAGTTCACCCGGGAGGCCGAAGTCGGCAACATCGGGGTGAACGTCGCCGTGCCCCAGCCCTACGCCTTCTTTCCGCTCGGCTCCAAGAAGGAGTCCTTCCTCGGCTCCGCCAAGTCACGCATGGCCTCCATGCGCCTATTCCTCGACGAGAAGACCGTCACCGCACGGTGGGTGTAGCGACGGCCGGGAGAGCGTCGGTGCAGCCCCTCCCCGACGGGAGGGGCTTTATCTCCACCATGGGTGTCGACACCACGAGAGACTCGGATCGAGAAGCCCACGGACGGGCGGGAACTGATAACTGATAACTGAGGTCAGAACAGCTCCGACGCCGCCCTCCAACTGAAGAGCAGCCCGAAGAGGACGAGGAGCAGTCCGGCGAAGGCCGTGCTGTTCCGGATCCACGTGCCCATGGGGTGGGAGCGCAGCCGGTGCACCACCTCGATCAGGAGCGCGAACCACCCGAAGGCGCCCGCTCCCGCTCCGACGCCGAAGCCGACCGCGCCCGGGAGGTCCGCCCGGAGGAGCCGGTGCCCCAGCGCGAAGCTGATGAAGAGCGTCCAGTTGAGCAGGAGGGCGGGGTTCGAGGCGCCCTGGAACGCTCCGAGGAGGAAGGGGACTCCGGCGGCCATTGCAGCCGAGCGCTCGCTGCGAAGCCGAGGGCGGGTCTGGGGCCCGGGAGCCCCGCCGTGGGCCGGCCTCCCGAGCCGGAGGACAACAACGCCGTAGGTGACGAGGACCAACGCGAGGACCGTCGTCACCACCGGCTGC
>JACRCS010000753.1 GCA_016218905.1 Deltaproteobacteria bacterium | reverse complement strand
TTCATGGCAACCCTCCTCTGAGAGCGTTGCCGCGGATTCTACGCGCTGACCGTGACAGGATCTGTCACACTCCCGCCCCGGCGGAAGATTGGCGCTAATCAGGAAACCTGATGCTCGCCCATCCGGACCCGCGCCTCGAGGGCAAGGACCTCTCGGACTTGCGGGATCCCAATGGGGTCTACATCGTCCGGGAGCTCACGCGAGTGGCGAGAGAGAGCGGCGCCGGCTTCGTGGAGTACCAGTGGAAGCAACCGGGGGCTGAGCGCCTGCAGCCGAAGCTTTCCTACGCGAAGCTCATCGGCAAGAACTGGGTCCTGAACACCGGCATCTACCTCGACGACCTCGACGGCCTCGTCGCTGGCGAGCGGCGAACGATCGAGCGAGACGCTGCGGCGATGATCCGGCAGAACGTGGAGATCTCGCTCGTCGCGCTGATCGCCCTCGCCGGGCTCGCGACCTGGCTGCTCCACCGCTTCCTCAGCCGTCCCCTCGCCCTGATCAGCTCCGGGATCGAGAGCTTCGAAAACGACCTCTCACGGCGCCTTCCGCTCGTCGCGAAAGACGAGCTCGGCGATGTGGCCCTCTGGTTCAACCGCCACGTGGAGCAGCTCAACGGCGTCATCGGCATGGTCGCCGCCGTGACGGCCGACGTCAACGGCCACGCGGCGAGCCTGGCGGCCACGGTCGAGAGCCAGGCCGGCTTCTCCACGGAGCTCTCGAGCTCGGTCGTCGAAATCTCGTCGACCATGGATGAGTTCTCCTCGACGGCGAGGCAGATCGCCAGCCACAGCCAGGGCGTCGTCGAGATCGCCGAGAGGACGCTCCAGGCCACCATCGACGGTGCCACCGAGGTCGAGAACCTCACGGCAAAGATGAACGAGATCGAGCGGGACAACGAGGCGAACATCCGCGAAATCGTCGAGCTCGGGAGGAAATCGAAAGAGATCACGAAGATCATGGAGATCATCAATAACATCGCCGCCCAGACGAAGCTCATCGCCTTCAACGCCGCGCTGGAGGCCGCGAGCGCGGGCGAGACGGGGAAGCGCTTCGGGGTTGTCGCCGTCGAGATCCGTCGCCTGGCGGACAGCGTCGTCGAGTCGACCTCCGAGATCGAAGGGAAGATTACCGAGATCACCGACGCGGTCAGTCGCCTCGTGGTCGGTTCGGAAAAGAGCTCCAAGGGAGTTGTCGAGGGCCTCGCGTCTTCGACGCAGACCGCGAACGTCCTGAGCGAGGTGGTGCGCCAGGCCGAAGAGGCGACCGAGGCGGCCAAGCAGATCTCCCTCTCGACCCAGCAGCAGCAGACGGCGAGCGGACAGGTGGTCGCCGCCCTGCGGGAGATCGAGGGAGGTACCCGCCACTCGGCCGAGGCGATTCGCCGGGCGAGCGAGGTCAGCAGCGACCTGGCGTGTCTGGCCGGCAAGCTTACGGAGCTGGTGGCCCGGTTCCGGCTGGCCGACGAGGGAGAGGCGCACGCCCGTGGCTGAGCCGGGTTCCGCCCAGAAGCGCGCCCCTCCGGTCGGGGTGCTCACGGTCGTCCGGAACTCCACGCTGCGGGAGACCCTCTCGAAGGCTCTCTCGACGGAGGCGGGCTTCCGCCAGGTGGCCGCGCCGGCGCCCCCGCCCCGGGCTCCCTCCCTCGTCTGGGAGCACTCGCCTGACCTCGTGGTGCTCGCTTCCGACGGAGCCGGTCCCGAGTGCCTGCAGGCGATCGAGGAGATCATGGTGGCCGCGCCCGCGCCCATCCTCGTCATCGGGGAAGGGGTGGAGCCCGGGTTCGCCCGAGAGGCCGTGGAACGGGGGGCGCTTCGGGTGCTCTCGGCCGACGATCCTCTGCTCGCCGACAGCCGAGCCCTGGCACGCGAGGCGAAGCTTCTCGCCGGCGTGGAGGTCATCGTGCACCTGAAGGGGCGGCGCCGGCCGGGAGCGGCCGCGTGCCCGCCCGCTCGACCCGGGGTGGGCCCGGGCCGCGGCGCACCCAGGGAGCGGATCGTCGCGGTGGCGTCTTCGGCGGGAGGGCCCCAGGCCCTGGCATCCCTCCTTTCCGCGCTTCCAGCCTCCTTCCCAGCCCCCATCCTGGTGGCGCAGCACATCGCCAGCGGCTTCGAAGAAGGGCTCGTCCGCTGGCTCCAGTCGGCGTGCCGACTCCGCGTTCGCGCCGCCGCCGAGCGTGAGCTCCTGGCCTCCGGAACCGTGTACGTGGGCGCTCCCGCTGACCGGAACCTCTCGGTGACCCGGGCCGGCGAGTTCGCCCTCACGCCCGTTCCGCCCGAGCAGATCTATCGTCCCTCGGGGGACCTCCTCTTCGCGTCCGTGGCCGAGCTCTCCGGGGCCGGGAGCATCGGCGTGATCCTGAGCGGGATGGGGAGCGACGGCGTCGAGGGACTCGGGAAGATCCGGGCCGCGGGAGGCGCGACCATCGCCCAGGACGAGAAGAGCTCGCTCGTCTTCGGCATGCCGAGGCTCGCCATCGAGAGGGGGTATGCCCGCAAGGTCCTCCCGCTGGACGCGATTGCGGCCGAGCTGGTCCGGCTCGTCGGCGAGGGGAAGGCGGGCTAGAATGGACCTCACGCCGTTCCAGACCCTCCTGCTGGAGAGGTGCGGCATCGTCTTCGAGGACGAGAAGGCCGCGAGGCTGGAGGACGGGATCCGAACCCGGATGGGAGCGCGGCGACTCGAGACGCCCGAGGCGTACTTTGGGTGCCTCCTGACGAGCCTCGACGAATTCGACTGGCTCGTGGACCTCCTGACCGTGAACGAGACGTACTTCTTCCGGGAGCCGAGGCACCTGAAGCTCCTGACCGACCGCGTGGCGTCGGACCTCCTCCGGGCGCGCTCCGGCCCCATCCGGATCCTCAGTGCCGGCTGCTCCACCGGCGAGGAGCCCTACTCGATCGTTCTCGCCCTGGCCGAAGCTTACGGCCTCGGCGCGTGCGACCGCTTCTGCGTCACCGGTATGGATATCGACACTCGAGCCCTCGCCCGGGCCCGGGAAGCCGTCTACGGCCGGACCTCCTTCCGGGGCCCGGGACACAGCTGCGGCGCAGAGGCTCGAGGGACGGCCGCCGGGTTCCCCATGACGTACTTCGAGGCTTGCGGCGAGGGGCTCCTGAGGGTGCGGGAACCGGTGCGCCGGCGCGTCGAATTCCTCCGCGTGAACCTCGCGGCACCGGAGTACCCGGCGATGATCGGCGCCCAGGACGTGATCTTCTACCGAAACGTCTCCATCTACTTCCCGCCGGAGGTGAAGAAGAGGATCTTCGTCCGCCTGGCGGAGCGCCTCGCCCCCGGGGGCTACCTCTTCCTCGGGTCGAGCGAGACCGCCTTCCACGATCTCGGGATCCTCGACCTCGAGGAGCTCGACGGCGTCTTCGTCTACCGGAAGGCGGGAGCGAGCCGTCCAAGGCGCACCGAAGCGGTCTTCGCCCGGCCTGCCGCGGGCGCCTCGCGCCGGCGGGTCCTTCCCGTGAGCGCCGCGTCCAAAGCCGGCAGCCCCGCGCCCCTTTCGAACGGGCGCCCCTCTGCGACCTACGAAGGGGCCCTCGCCCGGGCGAAGGCGAACGAGCTCGGGGCGGCGCTGCGGGAACTCGACGCACTCGCCGGCGGAAGGGCCCCTCACCGCGAAGGCCCACTGTCTTCGGGCCTGCGTGCTCCTCCAGCGGGGCCGGCTCCGGGAAGCCGGCGAGGCCGCGGCAGCGGCCCTGGCCCGCGACGGCTTCAACCTGGAGGCCTTCCTGCTCCTCGCTCTGGTCGCGAAGCTCGACGGACGGGAAGACGAGGCCCTGCGCCGGTTCCGGGAGGCCCTGTACGTGGACTCCTCTTCCTGGCTCGCCCACTACTACCTGGCCGAGCTCCACGCCGGCCGGGGAGAGGACGAGAAGGCGGCCCGGGAGTGCGGGCTGACGATCCGGCTTCTGCGCAAGGGGCGCTTCGGCGAGCACGGACTGAGCTACTTCCCCCTGGCCTTCCAGGCCGAAGACTTCATTCGGGTCTGCGGCTATTCCTTGGAACGGCTCCAGGCTTCCCTATCGCTCGGCGGGGGGGCCTGATGGAGCTCGATCGCGACCGCTTCGTGCAGCAGTTCCTGGAGGAGGCGGCCGAGCACTGCGCCTCGCTGGGGAGCGCCCTCGTCCGGCTCGAGGAGGACCCCCGGGACCGAGAGACCCTCGACGAGATCTTCCGGGCCGCGCACACGATCAAAGGTTCCGCACGGATGATGGGCTTTGCGGCCGTCTCGGAGACCGCTCACCGGGTGGAGGACCTGCTGGACGCCGTTCGAAGCGGGACGGTTCCTTTCGAACAGACCCTCTCGGAGCTCCTCTTCGAGGCGATCGACGCCATCGCGGGGCTGCTGGACCGGATCTCGGCCGGGAGCCCGGACCGGGAGCCACCTTCGGAGCTCCTGATCCGGCTCGCGGCGGCTCTGGGCCGCGGCCCGTCTCGAGGTGGAGGCGAAACCGCCGAGAGCGGAGGCTCTCGGCCGCAGGAGGAGCCGGTCCCGGATGCCCCGGGCGGGCCCTCGCGAAGAAAGCCCGCCGCACCCGATACGGTCCGCATCGGAGCCGAGAAGCTCGACGACCTGATCCGCCTGATGGGCGAGATCGTCTCGGCCCAGCAACAGAACAGGCAGATCCTCGGCGAGCTGCGCGAGCTGGTGCGGCTCTCCGACGCGAACCTGGCGCGGGCCCGCGCCAGGGGCGCTGTCGAGGAGAGGGAGACCGCGGCGGCGCTGCTCCACGCGTCGGCGAAAGAGCTGAGCGCCCGGGCGAGAGATGCGGCAAGCCTGCAGGAGATCCTCGTAGGCGAGCTTCAGGAGCGCTCGCTTCGCATGCGGATGCTCCCGCTGGCGACTGTCTTCGAGACCTTCCCGAGGACCGTGCGGGACCTCGCGGCGGCGGCCGGAAAGGCCGTGGAAGTCGTCCTCGAGGGCGGAGAGACCGAGCTCGACCGGAAGATCATCGAGAAGCTCGGAGAGTGCCTCCTCCACATGATCCGAAATTCCGTCGACCAAGGCATCGAGCCGCCGGCGGAGCGGCTCGCGATGGGAAAGTCGGAGCGCGGCCGCCTGAGCCTGACCGCCGGCTACGAGGCCGGGAGTGTCGTCGTGCGGCTGAGCGACGACGGCCGGGGCATTTCGACCGAGAGGCTCCGGGAGAAGGCGCTCCAGAGGAAGCTCTTCGATGAGCAGACCCTGGGGAAGATGCCCCGGAGCGAACTGCTCGAGCTCATCTTCCTACCCGGCTTCAGCACGAGCGCCATCATCTCGGACCTCTCCGGCCGGGGGGTGGGCATGGACGTGGTGAAGCGGAACATCCCGGAGGAGCTGAAGGGGAGCATCGCAATCGAAACGGAGGAGGGCAAGGGGACCTCGTTCGTCATGCGACTCCCGCCCACCCTCGCCCTCTTCCGGCTGCTCCTGTTCAAGACGGGCGGGCGGGCCTTCGCGGTTCCCGCTCTGGCCGTGCGGGAAGTGCACTCCGTGCGGAGCTCCGAGGTGGTGCAGGTCCTCGATCGGTGGGCTTTGCGGCGGCGCGGCCGGCTGGTTCCGCTCGAGCGGATCGATACCCTCCTCGGGCTCCGGGCCGCCCAGGGGAAAGGCGGAGGGGGAGAGGAGAAGTATCTCGTCGTCGAGGTCGCGGCGGGCGAGCGGGAGCTCGGGCTCGTCATCGACGAGCTCCTCACCGAAGCGGACATGGTCGTGAAGCCCCTGCCCCTTCATCTGAAGAACGTGGAGCTCGTCTCCGGGGCGACGATCGGCGGTCGAAACGAGCTCATCCAGGTGCTGAGCGTGCCGGCCCTGATCCGAGCGGCGCGCGGGAATCCCGAGGAGGCCCGGGAGCGCGGCGACTCCCCCGCGCCCCATCGCGAGCCTGCCTCGATCCTGGTGGTGGACGACTCCCTCAACACGCGGGAACTCGAGAAGAGCATCCTGGAGGCCCACGGCTACCGAGTCGTCCTCGCGGGTGACGGCGAAGAGGCGCTGGCGAAGACGCGGGAGACGCTCTTCGATCTCGTGGTCACCGACGTCGAAATGCCGCGCCTGGACGGCTTCAGCTTGACGGAGCGGCTGCGGGGCGACGAGCGCTATCGAGACGTGCCGATCGTGATCGTCACCTCCCGTTCGAAGGACGAGGACCGCCGGCGCGGGATCGACGTGGGGGCGAGCGCCTACATCGTCAAGGGCGACTTCGGCCAGTCGAACCTCCTGGAGACGGTCGAGAACCTGATCGTCTGAACACCCTCGCGAACGTCAGGCACGGAGCTGCCCGGTCCCGACGAAGAGCCGGAGCGCCGTCTCGATCCTCTTCACCTCGTCGCCCGCGCTCACGATCCCGCGCTCGTCCTGTTGGACCGCGATCCGGTACTTGATGATGAGGGCCGAAAGTCCGTGAATATTGGCCCCGGTCGCGCGCTTCTGCGCTCTTCGGATCAGCTCCAGGTCGACGTGCATCCTCGATCCTCGTCCGTCATACGCAACGGTTTCGGGTCCGGGGAGCCGGCTCCCGAACAGTCGCGAAGAGACTCTCGGCCTTCTGGAGCTTCAGCGCAAACTCCTCCATGAGCGACATCACGCGGGCTGGATCCGAAAGCCCCAGGGCGCGAGCAGCTTCCTCGTCCAGGCGGTAGGCGAGCCCGTCCATTCCCATGCCGATGCCGGCCGTTATCGTGATGGCGTCGGCGAGATGGGAGAGCCGAGACAGGGCAGGGTCGAGGGTGGCTCCGGCCGGATCGTGGTGGAACTTCACGGACTCGACGAGCGCCTCGGGAAAACCCCAGCGGGCAAGCAGCAGCGCTCCGACCTCCGCGTGGGACGCCCCGACGAGCCTCCGTTCCGCGTCGTCGAAGCCGATCGACTGCTCTTCGGCCAAGGCATAGACCCGCGTCTTGAACGCGCCCACGAACTCGGCCAGCACGATCTTCCCGATATCCTGCAGGAGGCCGGCCGTGTAGGCCGTCGCGGGGTTCTCGTACCTCGAGTGGGTTGCGATGAGCTCGCACGCGACCGCCGCGGCTACGGAATTGCGCCACAGGTCCCCGTACGAGAGCGCATAGCCCGGCTGCTCCGGAGCCAGATAGCCGGTGGAGAGGACCGTCAGGGTCATCTGAACGACCTGCTTCATGCCCAGAATGCTCGCCGCCTGCCGCACGGACGTGACCTGCCGCTTCAGCCCGTAGAAGGGGGAGTTGCAGAAGTGCAGGAGGTTGGCCGTCATGGAGGGATCGTGCTCGATCCAGCGAGCCACGTTCGCCATATCCACGTCGGGATCCCTGGCCGCCTTCAGAAGCTGGACGGCCACGCCGGGCATCGGAGGCAACGCGGCGATTCTCGCCAGGACATGGTCGAGATTCATAGGATCTCCTGTCCGCGTCCGATCAGGCGGACCGTCACCACACCGTCCTTGATCCTCAGGCTCATGGAGCGCGGCGCTGATCCCCCCAGGCTCGATCCGAGAATCGGGATGCCTTCGGCCCTGATGATCCCCACGGCTTCGTCCGAATTCTTTCGGCCGATGTTGAGGAGATTCGACAACGGAACCAAGTCGCCGCCTCCGGCGAGCCGGGCTTGCAGTCTGCTCTTGTCCGCGCCCATTCGGGTCAAGGCCTTCAGAAACGCACGTAAGCCCGTATCTGCGTACAGGTACGGGTTGAACTCCCGCCCGTTCGTTCGAACGCCGGAGTTGGGAAGCAACACGTGCAAGATGCCGCCGATGCAGCGTTCAGGATCATGGAGCGCCACTCCGACACAGGAACCGAGAGCGTGCGTTACCACAGTATCGGAAGGATCGGCCGAAACCCTGCAATCGGACATTCCAACCGTGACACTCGCCATTGGCCTCCTCACCGCTCCCCCGTGGCTCCGAAACCGTGCTTCTACGAGGGCTCCGCCACCGAAGCCTTCAGCGCCAGCGACAGCTGTCCCTCTCGCCCTCTACACCCCACGAGCCCTAAACTCCGCGCTTGAGTCGGAATATTCCCGCATTTTCTTTAGCTGTTCCACTGCAAAAAGGTGCGGGTGGCGCAGCCGTGCCCGAGACAAGGGCATTCCGGCGCGAAAGAGCTGGCGCCTTGAGAGTCCGCGGGGGTCCGGGCCGCCCGCAGCGCCGGCGCCGGAAGGAAGTCAGGGAGAAGGTGGGCTCGGAGGCTGCCCCTCGGTCTCCGGCGGGGGAAGGAGAGACTCGGGGGCCGGGGTGACCGGGGGCTCGGCATGGTTCGGACACGGCTGGGTCGGTTCGGTGCCGACGATGTAGAACTCGTCTCGGATCTTCGGGCACGCCGCCGTCGCCAGGAAGCCGGACTCCGGGTCGATGGACGCGGCGACGACCCTTTCCGGCTTCGGGAAGTCGACGGGGGGAAGGCCTGCCAGCGCGGGGCGCATGAATCGCTCCCAGATGGGTGCGGCCACTGCTCCTCCCGTGAAGCCCTTCCCTCCCGGACGGGGGATGTCGTATCCCACCCAGACGCCCGTGACCACCTGGGGGGTGTAGCCGACGAACCAGGCGTCGCGATAGTCGTCGGTGGTACCGGTCTTCCCGGCCGAGGGGCGGGCCAGGCTGAACTTCTTCAGGGACTTGGCGGTGCCGTAGACCAGGACGTCCTTCAGCATCTGCGTCGTCACGAAGGCCGCGGCGGGGGAGAGGACGGGCGTGGAGACCGGCCGGTGCTCGGTCCACGCGTCCCGGTTGCGGTCGTAGATGCGGATGATGGTCCGCGGTTCGAGCCGCGAGCCCCCGTTCGCGAACGGAGCGTACGCTCCGACGAGATCGCGCAGGGTGACCTCGTCGGTTCCCAGGGCGAGCGAGAGGTCGCCCGGCGGCCGCAAGGGCAGGCCCATCCTCCCTGCGAAGTCGACGAAGTACGGGACCCCGATCGACTCCAGGAGCTTCACCGTGATGATGTTGTTCGAGTGGGCCAAGGCCTGCCGCAGGGATACTTCGCCGAGCTGCTCCCGGCCATAGTTGAGCGGCCGCCAGAACTCGTCCGGTCCCCGCCGGTAGGCGACGGGAGCGTCGTTCCAGAGGGTCGCGGCGGTGACCCCCTTCTCCAGGGCGGCGGCGTAGATCAGCGGCTTGACGGCCGAGCCGGGCTGGCGTTTGGCCTGGAATGCGCGGTCGTAGGTGCTCCGCGGGAAGTCGACCCCCCCCACCGCCGCCAGAACGTCGCCCGTCGCGGGGTCGAGGGAGACCAGCGCGCCTTGGAGCTCGGGCGAGACCCGCTTGATCTCTTGGCGCACCGTCTTTTCCGCCAGGGTCTGCAGCCTCAGGTCCATGGCGGCGGTCACTTCGAAACCGCCTTGTTCGAGGGCTTGCGGTCCGTAGAGGGCGAGGAGCTCGTGACGGACGCGAGTCAGATAGGCGGGAGCCTGCGCCGGTGGGCTCACGGCCGCCGGCCGCGCCCTCAACCCCTGCTGTTCGCGCGGGGTGATGACGCCCACGTCGACCATGCGCTTGAGCACGACGTCCCTCCGCGCGGCGAGCTTCGCGCGGTCCCCCAGCGGGTTGTAGCGGCCCGGGTTCTTCGGCACGCCGGCCAGGAGGACGCACTCCGCCTGCGTGAGGGCCTCCGGGCTCTTGTCGAAGTAGAGGCGGGCGGCCTGGGCGACCCCCCAGGCGCCGTTGCCGTAGTAGATCTCGTTGAAGTACATCTCCAGGATCTGCTTCTTCGTGTACCGGCGCTCGTACTCCATGGCCAGGCGGCCCTCTTCGATCTTGCGCCCGAACGTCTTCTCCCCGGAGAGGTACTTGTTCTTGATCAGTTGCTGGGTGATGGTGGACCCGCCTTCGGCGAGCCTTCGCTTCACGACGTCCTTCACCAGGGCTCGGGCGATCCCGCGCAGGTCGATGCCGCCGTGTTCGTAGAACCGGGAGTCTTCGACCGCCACGACGGCTTCCTGGAGAAAGTAGGGGATGCGCTCGATGGGAACCCAGTAGCGCTTCTCGGGGAGGAGCCGGCCGACGAACCGGCCCGTGCGGTCGAACACCTTGATCGACCTGTAGCCGGAGGGCAGCAGGGGATAGGTGACGAAGCTCTCCTGGGCGCGGGCAGCGAAGGACGGGGAGACGAGGGCGACGAAGAGGAGCGCTGCGCCGAGCCTCCTCCGATGCGATGGGCTTGGGGCGGACAACGTAGGATTGCTCCTCTCAGCCGAGGGCGAGAGCGAAAGCGATGGCCTGGCCGACCTGCTCCATCCGCTGAGGTGAAAGAGTGGTGATGAGGGGTCCCAGCTTCGCCGTGGAAACCGTCTGGAGATGGTCGCAGTTGACGGCGCAGTCACGAGGCACGCCGTCGGAGGACGAGAGAACCACCTCGCTGGGGATGTCGCGAACGGTCGTGGTGATCGGCGCAACCGTCACCTCGGCCAGGTACTCCAAGATGGAGTCGCGAGTCAGCACGAGCACCGGCCGCTTCTTGTCGGGCGAGACGAACTTGTACCAGCGGACCTCTCCCCGCTTCACGAGTCGCCCCACTCCTGTTCGCCCTCCCAGACGGCGAACTCCCCCGGCGTGGCGGGTGAGGCCTCGTAGCCCTCCCGGTGCTTCTGTTCGAGCCGTCTCTCCCGGTGTTTCCGGAGCGCCGCCTTTAGCGCTTCTCGCGTGAAGGCGGAGCGGGTGGTGTGCAGCTCGCCCGCCACCCGGTCCACGTCCTCCACGAGCTCGTCTTCGAGAGTCATCTGGACCGTCCTCATCGTGCTCCTCATCGGATAGCGATTCTGCTAGCTATCATGATCCACGTCGGGCGGCGGGTCAACCGGCCCCGCCCCTCCCGCCGAGCCCGGTGAGGACGGCTCTCGCGCGGGCGACGGCCTCGGCAGGCATGGTCACCTTGTCGAACTCCGGGCCGGGTCCGCGGGTCGCGTCGAAGCCGATCTTCGCTCCGGTAGAGCGACCCTCCGTGGACGGATCGATCACATAGCCCTCCAGGCCCTCAAAGACGACGGTGTCGCGATCCGGCTGGTATCTCGTCGCGAGGGCCCAGGAGACCTCCCGAGGGTTTCGCAGGTCCACGTCGTCGTCGACGACGGTCACCGCCTTCAGTCGGCGGTCCGAACCGAGGGCGAGCAGGATGAGCCGGCGCACCTCGGCCGGCTTGCACCCCTTGACCGCCACCACGGCCGAGAACCCGCACGTCCCCGGGATCATCTCGACGTCGGTCACTCCGTAGATCTGACCCTGGAGAAAGGCGAGGAGCTCGGTCCCGGCGGCGAGGGAGAGGAGGTGGTCGACGTCCGCCGTCCACGGGCAGAGTGCCGGGTAGATGAAGTCGCGGCGGTGCGTCACGGCCGAGAGCTCTACGATCGGGCCCCGGGCCCGGAAGTAGTAGCCCGTGTTCTCGCCGAACGGGCCCTCGGGCTCCCGCACCCCGGGAAGCACACGGCCCTCGAGGACGATCTCGGCCCGGGCGGGGACCTCCACGTCCACGGTTCTCGCTCGGGCGAGCTCCAGAGGCCGACCGCGTAGCGCCCCGGCGATCTCGAGCTTGTCCGGGCCGACGGGGCCGACCTTCACCACCGAGGCGAGCAGCGTCGCCGGCTCGATTCCCAGGGCGATCGCGACCTCCAGCGGCTTTCCCAGCGCCTCGGCTCGGGCGTGGAAGACGGTGAGCGGCGGGTTCGCCAGGAGGATCCCGAGGCGCCCGTCACCGCGCACCATGAGCCGGTGGACTCCCATGGCCCGGCGCCCGGTCTCCGGATCGTTGGCGAGGACGAGGCCGCACGTGATGTAGGGCGCGGCGTCGGCTTCGTGGTGGGTGAGGACGGGAAGGAGGGAGAGGAGGTCGGGAGGGGGCTCGTGCACCACCTCCTGGGCGGGGGCCCGGCCTTCGTAGACCACGGGCGGAAGGCTCCGCTCCTTGCTCGCCAGGTACGTGCGCGCGAGGTCGGCCTCGCAGGTCCCGAGGGCTCTGGCCAGGAGCCGCCGGCTCGCGAGGAGGTTTCCGGCGATCCGGGCGCCCGGGTAACCCTCGACGTCCTCGAAGAGCAGCGCGCGGCCGGTCGCCTGGGCCTCCCGCAGGAGCGCCGCCACTTCAAAGCGGGGGCTTAGCCGCTCGGGCACCCGGAGGAGGTCTTCTCCGAGTCCTGCCAGGAACTCCCGAAGGTCGTTCGCTCCGTTCTCTCCTCCGGAGGACATCCTACTCCCCCTCCTTGGGCGCGATCTTCTCCACCGCCCACGCGTCCCGGTGCCGGGCCGTGGGGAGGTGGGCGTCCCAACAATCCAGGGAGCAGAAGACGAGGCCCGTCCGTTTCCGGTTACACGTCGAGACGTTGCAGACGAAGTACTTCGTCCGGAACGGGATCTCCGCTTTGCAGGTGCTGCACCGCCGCCAGCCCGCTGAACCCATCGCTTCCTCCCGGGCGTTGCCTCGCCCTTGGCTGCAGTCCTATCCTAATGCCCCGAGTTTCGGCGTCTCACGCTACTCAAACGGAGGTGCCGGCGTCAACCGGCGCGATTCTACGTACGGTTGACAAGCCCTCTGCTCGTGTTAGCCCTAGGCCACGCCGCTTCCTCACCCGGTCGTTACCGGGCCCACTTCTCCGGCCCCCGGATCCGAATCGCGGGTCGGGCCGATCCGCTGGAGGTGCGATGTCCGCTGACCGCGAAGATCGTCCCTGTCCTCACCATTCCGGACTCACGCGGCGACGTTTCCTGGCGACCGTCGGCACCGGCACGGCCGCCGCGGCGCTGGGAGCAAACCTCGGCGCGCCGGTCCCCGCCGGGGCTTCGGCCGAGATCACCTCCGACGACATGACGCCGCTGTCCTTGCGGGTCAACGGCAGGACGCATCGGCTGCTCGTGGAGCCTCGGTGGTCCCTCCTCTACGTGCTGCGCGAACAGCTCGGGCTCACGGGCGCGAAACCGGGCTGCGAGCGGGGGGAGTGCGGGGCCTGCACCGTGCTGATCGACGGCGAGCCCCGGTACTCGTGCCTGACGCTCGCGCTCGAGGCGGAGGGGCGGGAGGTGACGACAGTCGAGGGCCTCATGGCAGGGGAGGAGCTCGGGCCGACGCAGCGGGCGTTCGTCGAAACGGACGCCTTCCAGTGCGGGTATTGCACCCCCGGGCAGATCGTCGCGGCCGAGGGGCTCCTCCGGGCGAATCCCGACCCCACGCCGGCGGAGGTCGCACGCGGCATGAGCGGGAATCTCTGCCGGTGCGGAGCCTACACGCACATCTTTCAGGCGGTCCGGCGCGCCGCCGAGCTCAAGAGGGGGTGAGGCGTGGCGACCGATCCGTCAGCCGCAGGCGCGAACGCGGCGTCCCGGGGCGAGCCGGCGGCTCCCATGAAGAGCGAGCCCGAGAGCCCCTACTACGTCCGAGACCTGCCCGTCCCCGAGACGCCCTTGCCCGGCGAGACTCCGAAGCCGTGGGAGAAGACGGCCGTGGTCGGGTCGCCGCTCCCGCGGGTCGACGGGTACGAGCGGACGAGCGGTACCGCCGTCTATCCGTCGGACGTGATGCTGCCGAAGATGCTCCACGGGGCTCTCCTCCGCTGTCCGCATCCCCACGCCCGGGTGAAGAGCGTCGACGCCTCGGCCGCCGAGCGAATGCCGGGCGTCCACGCCGTCCTCACGCCCGCCTCGCCCGAGGCACAGGTGGAGTGGGCGTGGTCGAGGGACGCGACGAGCCGCCTCATCGACCCCCACTGCCGGTTCGAAGGGGAGCTCGTCGCCGCCGTCGCGGCCGACACGCCCTACCAGGCGTGGGACGCCGTCCGGGCGATCCGGGTCGAGTACGAGGTCCTACCCTTCGTCGTGGACGAACGCCTGGCGCTCGCCCCGGAGGCCCCCCGCGTCCAGGAGGGCGGAAACAAGGCCAAAGCTGCCTCTCACAGCCGGGGCGACGTCGCCAAGGGCTTCGCCGAAGCCGACGCCGTGGTGGAGCGGGAGTACCGCACCGAGGCCGAGCTCCACACGCCCCTCGAATGCCACGGCTGCGTCGCGAACTGGGACGGCGGCGACCTCACGATCTGGGAGTCGACCCAGGGGGTCTACGCCGTCCAGGCGATGGTCGCGAAGACCCTGAAGCTCCCGCTGGCGCGGGTGCGGGTGGTCGGCCGCTACGTGGGCGGCGGCTTCGGGAGCAAGCTCCAAACCGCCAAGTCGACGATCGTCGCGGCCCTCCTCGCGCGGAAGGCGGCCCGGCCGGTGCGCCTCTTCCTCACCCG
>JACRCS010000756.1 GCA_016218905.1 Deltaproteobacteria bacterium | reverse complement strand
GGTAGAACCGATCGACTCGGCCGTTGAGGAGGGCTCCCCTCAACCCGCGCGCCGACAGGCGCGCTTGCAGCGCTTCGATTCTCGCGCGGATCTCGCCCTCGGGAACGACCCTCATCGACCCTCCCTCCGCCGGCCTCGGCCATGCAACGCCCTTACCCTGCTACCCCGCGGCCCACAGGTTTCTCCGCCGCGCGTCGCCACTCACGGAACCCTCCTCCTCCCCGTCCACGGCGCGGATCGAACTCCACTTCCGGGCCGGTCCCTCAGAGTCACGCTACCCCTTTGTTCCCGCTTGCGAGACGTACCCGCCAAATCCCCGGTCCACTTCCAGGATGTGACGGAGCAGCCAATCCGCCATGAACCGGACGAGTCCCTGCACGACGGTCCGATCCTGGCTCTGGTATCGTGCCTTGAGGTCCGAGAGTTGAAGCCGGAAGTCGTCGTGCCGCTCCCGATGCACCTCGAGGCCCGGATAGCCGGAGGCCCCCATGGCGGCCTCCTCCTCCGCAAAGTGGAAGTTCGCATAGTCCGAGAGACGGTTGAGGGTAACCCCCACCGCGCCGGGGTCGCCGTCGCCCGAGAGGTGTTGGTCGAGCCGGTTCAGGTACTCCAGGAACTGCCGATGCTGCGCGTCGATCCGATCCACCCCAATGCAGTAGCGTTCCTCCCACTCAATGTACCCCATGGTTCCTCCTCTTCACCGCCCTGGGTCCGTGCGTCCGCCCGAAGCGGGGATGGCGCCACACTCAGGAGATGGCGTGGCGCGCCGCGATGCGCATTGTACCCGAGTCGACCGGACCCGGCACCCACGGAGATCCGATCCGCGACCCCCAGGGTCCGTGGCCGCGGCGCGTCCCGCCAGAGGCGAACCCAGGCCCCTGGGTGCCCGCCTTCTCACGAAATCCTAAGTCCCCTTTCATCTCCGCTTCACATTGCGCACGTATCATGACCGCCTCCCGGGCGTACGCGCCACTCCATGGGGTCGCTCGTGTCGTGGGGCACGAGCGCCTCCGTCCGACTCCCTCCCGTCCTCCCTCCGCGAACCCAGCGGACGAAAGGTACTACCATGGCAAGGATCGTGCTGCCCGACGTCGGGGAGGTTTTGGAAGCGATTCAGGGAGGCGTCGAGCGACGCCTCGGGCGGAAGCGCCGGCTGTTCACCGGCGAAGACCTGATCGAGGACGTGGGCCTGGCCCCGGATCAGTTCGACGCGCTCGTCGTGGATTTGGAACGACGGTTCGCCGTGGAGATCGAACCCGGCGCCCTCGAGCACATCAGCGTCACCGGAGCGCTCGTGGTGCGCCTCCTGCGCCTCCTGAGCCAACCGGTGGACCTCGACACCCCTGACTGCGCCGTGGCCTGACCCTCCGGAGCGCGGCCGCGTCCTTTCCAAGGGCTTCTCGACCTTCGTCCCACGAACCGCGGTACTCGTCGACCGAGACCCGGCCGTTTTCTGCCCAGGAGAGAACCCCTCTCTCAAGTTTCGTTCGCTCCGCGCCGATCCGTACCTCGGCGCTTCGGGTCTCGTTCCCGCTCCCGCGCCCCAGGAGACAACCGTGATCGGCAGCATCGGCTCCGCCCTCTCCGGCCTGCAGGCAGCCCAGACGCGCCTCGACGCGACGGCTCGAAACCTCGCCAACGCCAACACCGACGGCTACAAGAGCCTCGAGGTCACGGCTCGGGAAGGCCCAGCCCTCGGCGTGGAGACGACGGTGATCCGGACCAATACACCGGGTCCGCAGGTCGCCGAGGCCCTTGGAGGGATCGAGACCCTGGTCGAGAAGTCCAACGTGGACCTCAGCCAGGAGATCCCTCAGCTCGTCACGGCCAAGCCGCTGTATCAAGCAAATCTGAAGGCCATCCAGGCGCAGAACGAGATGCTGGGCAGTTTGCTCGACCTCCTCAAGTAAGGCTCCGCCGGGAGTGACCCGCGAGCCGCCTTTCCGATAGGGGCCCGCCTCTCACCACCTCCACCGTCGTCCGATACGCAACGGGCACAAGACCTGTCCTCCACGCTCCTTCCGGTGGAAGCGCCGACTGCTCCGAGCTGCTTCGCTTTCTGTGGGGAAGCTGTGGACAAAGCTGTGGGAACGCGTCGGAACTCCGCGTCAATCCAGCAGGTCCGTTCCTCTGCACACATCCAGTGCTATGAATTCCTAATATATTCCAGTTAGTTACAATAACCCCAGCGGCCCGACGGGCGATTTCCTGCATTGACGCGGAGTCCAAAAGGTTATCCACATTCGTCGACGTTTGTGAGCACAGCGCGCCCCTTCGCTCGGGTGGCACGCGTCCAGCCCGGCGCCGGGATCGGACCCGTCTGGTACGACGATGCCCGGTGCGACGATAGGCGTGGCTCGGGTTTTGGTCTACCATGCTAACATGGACGGACGCGGCGCACTCCGCCGCCCGAGTCCCCCAGGAGACAAGAGCGCGTCATGGCCACCCCGGTGCCGGAACGGGTAAGGGGTATCCGCCCCGACGGGAAACCCTCTCTCCGCGTCCTCCCCAGCCGCTCCATCGTGCCGGACCGACCGCTCCTGGCGGCCCTGCTCCTCTGTGCCGCCCTCGTGGCCGGGTCGCCGGCCGCTGCGATGGCCGACCCCGCCTCGGCCCCCTCCGGCGCCGAGGCAGGCGAGCAGTTCCTCCAGGAGCCGGTGTTCGGGGGCCGGGCGTACATCCGAGAGGCGGGCCGACAGCACTCGTTTTCGGTCGTCCTGATCCACGGCCTGGGAGAAGACGCGTCGCGGGTGTGGGATGGCCTGATCCCGGTCCTCGCCGCGCGCTATCACGTCGTGGCGTTCGATCTTCCCGGGTTCGGGCGCTCCTCGAAGCCGGACGCCCTTT
>JACRCS010000742.1 GCA_016218905.1 Deltaproteobacteria bacterium | reverse complement strand
AGTATCAGTACCGCTTCAATCGTCGCTTCGATCTCGCCGCCATGCTCCGTCGGCTTCTGGTCGCCGCCACACGGACGGGCAGCCGGCCGGAGCCGTGGCTGCGGCTGGCGGAAGATTGGCGCTAATCAGGTACATCAATGACAGCGCGCAATCGGCAGAATAGAAGTCCTACCACGGCGCGGCCATCCCGGCAGAACAGGAACCAGGGCGGGAAAAAGGCATTACCTCGTCCCGTAACCGGCTCGCCACTAGGAGAGGGAGAGAAGGTGGAACAGAGGGGCCGGGGTGCGGTGTCGGTGTTTCTGTATTCCGCGCTCCCGGCGGTCTTCCTCGGACGTTGGGGCGCAATGTCTTCTCCTCGACCCGTACTTGGGCGGCGCGAGCCGGATCAGCGATCCTACCCGGCTTTCCGGCTGGAAGTACCCAGAGGCCGGTATCTATCGCCGCTTCCCGGCGCCGAGGGCTCTGCCCAGCGCGGCGGCGAGAGCCATCGCCAGGATGCTCAACATGGCTCCCATCTTCGCCTCCGCTTGAAGCCTGGGATCGGTGAAGGCCTCGCCCGCGATGAAGAGCGCAACCGTGAAGCCGTTGCCGGCGAGGAGGCCCGCGAGGAACAGCTCCCTCTTCCCCATGCCTTCCGGCAGCGGAAGGCCGAGCAGGTGTCCCAGCAGGCCGAGCAAGTAGATCCCCACGGTCTTGCCGACGATCAGGCCGCCGAGCACGAGCCACGGCGGCCGTGGAAATCCGAAGGGAAGCTTGCGCGATGCGAGTCGGGGTGGCCTTTTCGTGAGGGTCGAGTATCTCTCTGCGTGGCGCTCAAAGCGATGCGGTGAGGAGGCGTGCCGACTTGGCCGAAGCTGCAGATCCGCCATTCCGCCCGATCCGCGAGATCGAAGGCTATCTTCCGTTAGAGGATCACGGCCTGGTCGGTGACGGCCAAACCGCGGGACTCGTCGCGAGGGACGGCGCGGTGGCCTGGCTGTGCCTCCCTCGATTCGACTCGTTCCCGGTCTTCTGTCGCCTTCTCGACGCCAATCGGGGGGGAGCCTTCACCGTCGCGCCCAAAGGGCTCACCGAGTCCCGGCAGTACTACGAACCCGGTACCGCCGTCCTGGTGACGGAGATGAGGGCTCCCGGAGGAGTCGTTCGGGTCTCCGACGCCCTTCTCCTGCGGGAGGGCGCCGAGCTCTGGGAGGACGTCGCAGCCGACCGGGGGGAGCTCCAGCGCGTGGTCCGCGTCCTCGAAGGCAAGGTGAGGCTCCGGATCGCGGTCGCGCCCCGGGGAGAAGCGAGGGCCGACTGTCGGGCCGACGGGATCTGCATCCGCTACGGGAGACCCGAGGGCGACTTGCGCCTCGAGCTCTGGTCCACTCGCCCTCTGGAGGGCTTGGTGACCACTTTGGCCCTCCGAACGGGCGAAGAGCTGGTCCTCACGCTGGCGTGGGGGAAGGGCCGCTACTCGCGTTCCCGGGCCTTGCGCGAATCGCGCCTCGAGAATACCGCAGCGGCCTGGCGGCGGTGGGCCGAGCGGATCGAGTACGAAGGCCCCCAGTCCGACCTCGTCCGCAGGTCGGCGATCACGCTGAAGCTCCTCGACCACTTCGAGAGCGGCGCTATGGTGGCTGCGCCCACGTCTTCCCTGCCCGAGGAGATCGGGGGCGTGCGCAATTGGGACTACCGGTACGCCTGGATCCGGGACGCCGCGCTGTCGGTCTACGCGTTTCGCCGGATCGGGCTGCACCGGGAAGCCGAGGGGTTCCTGGGCTGGGTCCTCGACGCGGTGGAGGCTCACGGGCGTCCCCAGGTGCTCTACGCCCTCGACGGATCTACCCCGGGAGAGGAGTGGGAGGACCCGGAGCTGGAAGGTTACCGGCGTTCGCGTCCGGTGCGCTGGGGCAACGCTGCCGCTCGGCAGATCCAGAACGACGCCTACGGCGAAATTCTCGACTGCGCCTTCCAATGGGCGCGGCACGTCGGACATCTGGACGAGCCCGTCTGGCGGCGGCTGAGCAGCCTGGCCGAGGGCGCTCGGAGTCAGTGGAGGGTGCCGGACCGCGGGATCTGGGAAGTCCGCGCTCCCGGCCGACCCTTCACCTACTCGGCTGCCATGTGCCAGGTCGCCCTCGATCGCGCGGCACGCATTGCGGACAGCTACCACCTTCCGGGGGACGCGGGGGGGTGGCGGACCGAGGCAGCGGCCATCCACGCAGCGATCCTCCGTGAGGCGTGGGACCCGGATCAGCGGGCCTTCACGGGCTGTCTCGGGGGCGGAGGCCTCGATGCGGCGCTTTTGACGCTGCCGCTGCGCAGGGTGGTCGCCGGCCGAGACGAACGGATGGTTGGCACCGTCTCGGCGGTCAGGGAGAGGTTGGATGCCGGCGAGGGGCTCCTCTATCGGTATGAGCCCGGGACGGGAGCCGACGGCCTCCCCGGCAAGGAGGGAGCCTTTCTCATCTGCAGCTTTTGGCTGGTGGAGAACCTGGCTCTCCAAGGCTCGGTCGAAGAGGGGCTGGAGCTCTTCGAGAGCCTCTGTCGCCGGGCGGTTCCACTGGGCCTCCTGCCCGAGCAGGTCGACCCGAGCTCCGGCGCGTTCCTCGGCAACTTTCCCCAGGCTCTGAGCCACGTAGGTCTCATCTCGGCAGCGGTGCGGCTCGCCAAAGCCAGGCCGCCCGCCGACCCGGCCAGCGGCAGGACTCTCCCGAGGGGGCGGCCGATGTGACCCGGACCGAGCCCGCTTCGGCTGCACGCGTTCAACTGCCCTGTCGGGTCTTTCACCGGAGAAGGAAATGCCGGCGCGAAATCTCTGGCTGCGGCTTTGGTGCTTCTCCCCGTTGCTCCTCTGCTCGACGCGAGTGTTCGCCGCCGAGGCCGTGGACCTGCTTCGGCCTCTGCTCGGCGACGAATCCGTCGAAGTGGTCATCGAAGGAGTCGGCGGGGAGGCCCTCGAAAACGTCCGGGCGGCCCTCGTACTCCCGGCCGGCCTCATTCAGGGCGGCGTCGTCAACCGGTCCTGGCTCGAGCGCTTCGCGCGGCAGGCCGAAGGGGCGGTCCGGGAGGCCCTGGAGCCGTTCGGCTACTACGAGGCCGAGGTGACCACCTTGCTCGAGGGTCCGACGGAGGGGAAGTACCGCCTGCGGGTCCTCGTCGACCCCGGGCAGCCGGTTCGCGTGAGGGAAGTCGATGCTTCGCTCACGGGTCCGGGAAAGCAAGAGGACCGCCTGCGCGAGCTCTTCGAGGAGTTTCCTCTCCGGCCGGGCGACGTCCTGAACCAGAAGCGCTACGAGGAAGCGAAGGCCGCCATCGAGTCCGAGGCGGTTTCCCTCGGCTACCTGGACGCGGCCTTCACCGTGCACGAGATCCGCGTCTCCCGAACCGACAGGTGGGCTCGCGTCGCCCTGAGGCTCGACACCGGCCCACGATACCGCTTCGGCGTCACCACCATCGAAGGGGCGCCTGACTACCCGGACCGGTTTCTCCGGCGGTTTCTCTCCTATGAGCGCGGAAGACGCTTCTCGTTCGCCGAACTCGGAAAGACCCAGGCCAACTTCATCAACTCCGAGCGCTTCAGCCAGGCGATCGTCCGGCCAGACAGGGAACGCGGCCGGGAAGGCGAGATGCCCGTCCACGTCCAACTCCAACCCGCCCGCCCCAAGCGGTTTCGTCCGGGCGTCGGGTACGGCACCGATACCGGGGCCAGGGTGTCCCTCCAGTACCGGGACTTGAACGCCTTCCACAAGGGCCACGAGTTCGAAGTGAGCGGGAACGCGGCCGAACGAGCCCAGGCGGCGGGACTCTCCTACCGCTTTCCGAGCGCCAGGAACCTGGAGAGCTTTAGGGCCGTCCGCAGCGGGCTACAGCGGGAGGTCACGGATACCTACGTCGCGAGGGTCCTCTCGGCCGAGGCGGAGGAGACTCGGGGCTTCCGCCGAGGCCTGCTGGCGACCGGGTACGTGAGGCTGCACCAGGAGGACTTCGACGTGGGGGGCGAGAACCGCCGGTCGAGGCTCGTCCTCGTGGGGCTGAGGGGCTCGAAGCGGTACCAGGACTCCGTCCTCCGGCCCACCGAGGGACATCAGATCCAGGCCGAGCTCCGGGGCACGCATCAGGCACTCGGCTCGGACACGGGGCTGCTTCAGTTCCTCCTGGACGTGGGGGTGCTCGTGCCGCTTCCCCAGCGGTTGTCACTGCTCGCCCGCTTCGAAGGCGGAGCTACGACGCAGAACGACCCCTTCGCGGAAGTTCCGGCTTCGCTTCGCTTCTTCGCGGGCGGAGATCGCAGCGTGCGAGGGTACGCGTATCGGTCGCTGGGGCCCCGAAACGACCGGGAAGAGGTCGTGGGCGGGAGGAATCTGCTGGTGGGAAGCCTCGAGCTCGAGCGGGCCCTCTTCCGGAAGTGGGGCATCGCCGCCTTCTACGATGCGGGCAACGCCTTCGACGAGCCGAAGACCCTCGAGCTCCGACAGGGCGTCGGAGCGGGCCTTCGCTACTACTCCCCGCTCGGACCGCTCCGGCTCGACCTCGCCCGTCAGGTGGGCAAACCGGACCCGAGATTTCGAGTCCACTTCAGCATGGGAATGGAGTTCTGAGGCGACTCGCACGCGTACTGATTCCGGCGCTGCTCACGGCAACGGGGCTGGCGTTCGGGGCCGGTTGGCTCCTCGGCACGACTGCGGGCGCGCGGTGGAGTCTGCGGGCGGCGTCGGCGCTCGGCCCCGTGCGGATCGAAGCGGCCGAAGTGAAGGGCCGCCTCTGGGGCGGTCTGGAGCTCGCGGACGTGCGGGTGACGTGGCCCGAGGGCCGCGCGGTCATCGGAGCCGTTCGGCTGCGGTGGAACCCCATGCCTCTCCTCCAGGGGAGAATCAGCCTCGGCGAGCTCGGGGCGACCGGCATCCGGATCCAGGACGACCGGCCGAGAGTCCGAGAGCCGCTGGATCTCACGTGGCCCGAGCCGGGGGGGCTCCTCGCCGCCCTCGACGTTCATGCCGAGCTCGAGCTCGAGGGCCTGACGTACCGCCGTCGAGGGGAGCCGCCGACGGCGCTCCAGTCTGCCGAAGCCCGGGTCGACTGGCGCTCCGGAACGCTCTCGCTCCGGGACCTCGCGGCCCGAACGTCCTCGGGAGCCCTTCGAGGCTCTCTCCGGGCCGGTTTCCGGAAGCCTT
>JACRCS010000741.1 GCA_016218905.1 Deltaproteobacteria bacterium | reverse complement strand
GGAGCCGGGAACGCGCGACGGCGATCGGGCAGTGCCTCCCGTCGGGTCGCCGGGGACCTGACCGCTACCCCTGC
Organism: Deltaproteobacteria bacterium; assembly: GCA_016218905.1. The sequence continues at coordinate 3,459 of JACRCS010000741.1, read as the reverse complement.
CGCGGGCAGACCGGGTGGCGCAGGATCGTTCGCAGCTTCTCAGGGGCTGTGCGGCTCGGGTCGTTCAGGTAGATCTCGTGGTGCCGGCCGTGGAAGGCGTACCCCTCGGCCTCGGTGAAGGCGTGCATCGCGCGGATCGTTTCGGTTTCCGCGGCATAGGGGCCCGCGTGGAGGACCTGGACGCAGGTGCCCTCCGCGAGCGTCTCCAGCCGCACCTCGCCTACGGGCTCGGCCTTGCCCCGAGCCACGAGGGCCTTGGCCGCCGTGGTTACGTCGACGTCGGTGACGAAGTCGGGCGACCGGATCAGAAGCTTCCACTGCCAGAGGTCCCGGGGCGCGTGGGCGAACTCCCACCCCGGAGCCTCGTCGCACCACCAGAGCCCTTCGAGCCTGCCCACGGCGTAGTCTCGCCCCTCGGCCTTCCTCGCCATCTTCGCGGTGAACGCCACCGCGTAGAGCGCGCCGACCTTGCGGCCGAACTCCTCCCCGCCGGGCGCTCCTTGGCCGGCCAGGGCGAGGTACCGGGCGGGAGCCACCTCGAGGATTCGGGGCGCCCCGGTCGCGGCGTATTCGTTTCGGTGGAGCTTGGCAAGGTCGAGCTTCTCGCTACCCATCTTCTTCCTCCAACGACACGTAGATATCGGTAATCAGGTCCTCCCAGAAGCCTGCGATCGTCGAGTTGCGCGCCAGCCCGAGCTGCCCACACCGGCCTCCCTCGTTACCCTCTGGAACCGGTTGGAGATCATCACATCCGGTAGCCGGCCGAGGCCGCTGCCTCCTGGATCCGGGGCGACACCGTCGCCGCGTACTCGGTCCACCGCCGCGGCTCAGGGCTCACGGACCGGCTGTCGCACCGGAGGGGGGGCGTCGCTCAGAAGCTCGCGGCGAAAGCCCCGGTGCAGAGGAAGCAGGAACACCTCCTTGGGCTCGATGGGCGCGTTGTGCGTGCGGTCCATCCGGCCCCGGCCCGTCGTGGTGCCCACATGGACCCAGTTGGCAGCCAGGTAGCAGGTGCCCTCGAACCGGGCCGGATCCACCAGGGATTCGGCCAGCACTGGCCGAATCCCGAAGGTCGCCTCCCAGTCCTTGGGCAACCGACGGGCGACCTGGGCCAGGACCGAGCTCGCCAGATACCGGACTCGAACCCAGGGCAGGATCAAAAACCGAGTGTTGTTCACGATTCTCTGGAGGTTTCGCTTTCGCGTACCGGCGTCCCAGCCGATCCACGCGTCCCGGGGCCCCATGCTCCAGGCCGGGCTGGAGAACTGAACGCAGCCCACCACTTGGGGTTCGGGCCGCTCCACGCGGATCAGGTAGCGCAGGTAGGCGCCGAAGGGAACCTTGAAGCCCAGGTAGTGATGCCGCCCCACGAGCTCGCGGAAGAGGAGGCGCTGATCCTCGGTGGTCACCCGGTCGAGCAGCACCGGCGCCACATCGCGCAGGGTGCCCTCCAGCGGGGACCGGGCGTCGCCCCGTTCGGTCACCGGAACCCGGACCCGCGACCCCATGGGTCGGGTGAGGCGTACCTCAGGCAACTTCACGAGGCCGCAGCCTTCAAGGCGAAGGAGAAGATCGCGGCACTCCCAGTTCTTGGGCCCGCCGCTGGGCCGGTTCCACCCCAGGAGGTCGGCCAGGGTGCGCGCCAGCTCGGTCTGGCTGAGCCCCGAGCAGGTCTCGACGACCTCCTGAATCAAGGCGATCTCCTCTGGGGAGAAGGTGCGGCCGAGGCACGTGAAGCTCTGGGGGATTTGGGTCGGACTCATCATGGCTCCCTGCGCACGGAGGTGTTCATCCAAATTTCAACACCAGCTCCCCCTGGCGGGTGCTGGACAGGGCGGGCCCGGGGGCCGGCGCTCTTGGCCGGGTCGCCGCGCAGGCTCCGCACGAGCCGGGCGATCTGGGCGGCGTGGACCCAGCCCCGATGCGCCACGGAGGCGCTCTTGGCGCGGCGCAGGAGGGAGGTGCCGGCTGCGCTCTCCCAAGAAAGGGAACCGGTACTTTGGAGCTCGGCGGACAAGAGCGGGCATCGGTCCTGCCGCCGCGATCCCCGTTTCGACCCGGGCGGGCGAAGCAGGCCGTAGCGGCCCCTCATCCTCCTTCGCTCGACCCATCGAGATCGGTCCTGCTCCGCGGCGGACCACGTCTCGGGCTGCGAGACGGCCAGGAGAGACTCGAATACGTTGCGGTCCAGGTGACCTTCGCCCCAGAGGCACCAGCGGTGCTCCTCACCCAGCCGGGGCTCGATGTGACGCCTGTCACCCAGACACCGCCGCGGACACAGACGAGCAGTGGGAATGGTCTGTCGGTCGTAAAGGAATGCCGAGAAGCCCGGCGATCCTGCGGCGCTGGAGAGGACCCCGCGGGCGACCGGCTGCGCCCATTCGAAGCGTCACTTCGCCAGGTACTTCCCCTTCACGTTGGTCTCGATCATCCACTCCGCTTGGCTTCTGGCAGGCAGGATCTTCCTCAACTCCGCGACGATCGCATCGGCGCCAGCGCCGGCCGCCGCCATCTGCCGCGCCGTCTTGTCGAACGTCACGAGATACGCCTTCAGATCCTCGACGTCCTTCGCCGTCGACAACGGCCCGTGGCCGGGCACGATGGCGACTGCGTCGAGGGCCGAGACGGTGTCCAGGGCCTTGAGCCACCCCCCTATGTCCCCCTCCGCCAGGTAGGGGTGGAAGTCTGTGAAAAGCACGTCGCCCGTGAAGAGCACCTTGCGCGAGGGCACCCAGACGAGCGCGCTCCCGGCCGTGTGCGACGAGGCCGCCGAGATGAGCTCCACCGCGATGCCCCCCGGATCCACTCGCGCCCTGTCGGTAAAGGAGACCGTGGGCACCGCGATCGTCGTGCCCTGCAGCAGCTCTTCCGTCACGCCGAAGGCGACCGCGCTCTTGAGCGCCGAGTCGGCGCTCTTCTCCAAGGCCTCGCGATCCTTCTCCTGAGCGATGACAACCGCTCCGAGCTTGGTGAAGACACAGTTGCCGAAGGCGTGGTCCAGGTGCGTGTGCGTGTTGACGACGTACCGGATGGGCTTGTCCGTCACCTTGCGGATGTCGGCCAGGAACCGTTCGGCCGACCTGGCGCTGATGAGCGTGTCCACCACCAGCACCGCGTCCTTCCCGACCACGATGCCCGCGTTGGCCGCGAAGCTGTTGGCGGCGGAGCCGTCCTTGACCCCCACGTAGGAGTACACGTTCTCGGCGATCTTAATGAGCCCTTCGTCTGCCCGAGCCACCGAACAGAAGGCCAGGACCACCGCCAGCAGAACCAACCACGTTCGCTTCACCATCGGATTCTCCTCTCTTGACTTGTGAGACCAAGGGGCCCCGGCAGCACCAGGTCTTCGCTCCCCGAACTCCCGGTCACGGTCTTTCGGCCCTTCGACCGTGGGGACGACTCCGGCGGCAATGGCGCGGCCGGGCGCTTGGCCCCAGGGGGGAATCTCCTCCGGAGCGG